>JBFIHN010000112.1:0-9202 GCA_041601775.1 Acidimicrobiales bacterium | reverse complement strand
TGCGAGCCGGGTCTGCTCGACAGTGCCCCCGACCTGTCGGCCATCGCCGCGGGCCCGGACGGATCGATCGTCGTCGCCGACCGCGGCCAGGGCACGGTGTGGACGCTCGACGGTACGCGCCTCGAGGTCCTGACCTCGTTCGTCGACCGCTTGGCCGGCGAGGGACCCATCGGCCTCTCGTACCTCTACGACGGCGGTCTCGTGATCGTGGTCGGCGGGCGACTGGCGACCCTGCCGCTGGGCCTGCCGGCGATCTTCCGTCTGCGTCCCGACGAGCGCGACCCGGAGCACGTCGTCGACCTCGGCCCGGGGGAGATCCCCGGGGACATCGTCGCCAGCGACGCGAGCCGTCTCTACGTCACGATCCCGTCGCTCGCCATCGTCGCCGACATCGGCCTCGACCAGGGCGACCGCATCGACATCGACGTGTCGGCAACCGAGCCCACGTTCCGTACCCCGATGGGTGCCGCGCTCCGCGACGGCTCCCTGCTGCTCACCGACCACGTCAACCGACTCTTCGACCTGGCCGTCCTCGACCGCCCCGTCAGCTGAGGGAACTCCACATGACCGACACGTCTCCCATCGACATCCCCGTCGCCAGCCGCTCGCGGACCTACGTCCAGCTCATCGGTGTGGTCACGGCGATGCTCGCGCTGGGTCTCGCCCTGCCCGCCATCGTCGGCGAACGACCGCCCGAACAGTCGCTCAGCACCACCACCGACCTCGACCTCGACGCCCTCGACGGGGTTCCGGAATCGGCGGATCCGGACGGCATCGAGGTCACGACCACGACCGCGGCAACCGTCGTCGACGGCAACGGCACCGCACCGGGCGCCACGGGCGACGGTGGCGACACCGACGCGACCGGGGGCCCGGCGACCGAGGGCCCGGCCACGACCGTCGCCAACACGGCCAGCGACGTGGGGATCACCGCCGACACGATCAAGATCGGTCTGCTGATCCCCAACTCGGCCGAGATCGGCAGCACCTCCGACCAGCGCGACATCCAGGTGGCCGAGTTCCGCGCCGCCACCAGCGCCATCAACGACCGCGGCGGCATCCACGGCCGCACCATCGAGCTGGTCGACGCCACCTACGACGTCCTCGACCAGGACTCCGGGACCCGGGCGGGTTGTCTGAAGTTGGCCGACGACGACAAGGTGTTCGCCGCGTTCAACACCACCGGCTACGGCCCTCCCGGCGGCCTGTGTCTGACACGCGAGAAGGGCGTGCCGTTCCTGCAGGGCTCCGCCTACCCGGAGGAGATCTACGGCCAGGCCAACGGGCTCTACTCGTCGACGTTCGACAACCAGACCCGCAACTTCCGCAACATGGTGCAGATCCTGCACGACCTGGGCGCCCTGAAGGGCCAGAAGGTCGGCGTGCTCGGCACCGAGTGGATCGGCCTGCGCCGCGAGCAGGAGGAGGGCATCGTCCACACCCTCCAGGACCTCGGCTACGACCCGTTCGTCTATTGGCTCTCGGGCGACCCGGTGTCCTCCCAGACCCAGGTGCCCATCGCCGTGCAGCAGATGCGCTCCAACGGCGTGACCGCCGTGCTGCTCGGCGCCGACTTCATCTCGGCCCAGAGCTTCGCCCAGACCGGCGCCAGTCAGGGCTACACGCCCTTCTACGGCGCGGCCGATCCGTGGTCGTACTCGACCGACTACGTGGTGGCGAACATGCCGGCCAGCTTCGACGGGGCGATCACCACGACGGCGTGGCGTACCTACGACCATCGCGCCGGAGTGCCCGAGCCGGCCATCGACGCCCAGTGCGCCAAGGACTTCGAGGAGGAGACCGGCATCGAGATCGACCGGGCCAACGATCCCGACGCGCTCTACACCGGCACCTTGTTGGCGTGCGGCGTCGTCAAACGTTTCGAGGCCGCAGCGCTCGCCGCCGGGCCCAACCTGACCCGGGCCGGGCTCGTCCACGCGATCGGCAACCTCGGCACGATCGAGATCCCCTTCGCCGGCGGTCCCGGCACCTACCGCCCCGACAAGCTCGACGGCGCCGACTTCTACCGTCCGCAGGTGTGGAAGAAGGAGTGCAAGTGCTGGCACCCCCTCCGCCCTGAATTCTCCCGAGGCAAGCGCTGATGACCACGACCGCGTCCCCCACGATCACCGGGTTCACCGTCCACGACGTCCGGTTCCCCACGTCCGAGCTGCTCGACGGCTCCGACGCCATGAACCCCGACCCCGACTACTCGGCCGCCTACGTCGCGCTCCACACCGACGACCCCGCCCTCTCCGGGTACGGCATGACGTTCACCATCGGCCGCGGCAACGACATCTGCTGCGCCGCCATCGCCTCGCTGGCCGAGTTGGTGGTCGGGCTGCGCCTCGACGAACTCCGCAACGACCTCGGCGCCATCGCCACCCGGTTGACGTCCGACAGCCAGTACCGCTGGCTCGGCCCCGAGAAGGGCGTCGTCCACCTGGCCACGGCCGCCGTCGTCAACGCGCAGTGGGACCTGCTGTCGCGTCAGGCCGGCACCCCGCTGTGGGCGTTCCTCGCCGACCTCTCACCCGCCGAGCTCGTCTCGGCCGTCGACTTCCGGCACATCTCCGACGCCATCACTCCGGCCGAGGCCCTCACGCTCCTCGAGCGGGCCGAGCCGGGCCGAGCCGAACGTCGCGCCCACCTCCTGGCCGATGGCTACCCCGCCTACATCACCTCTGCGGGATGGCTCGGCTACTCCGACGACAAGATCCGCTCGCAGTGTCAGGCCGGCATCGCCGCCGGCTGGGACTCCTTCAAGATGAAGGTCGGCCGCGACCGTGACGACGACGTCCGTCGTGCGGCGATCGTCCGCTCCGAGATCGGCCCCGACCGTCGTCTCATGGTCGACGCCAACCAGGTGTGGGACATCGCCGAGGCCATCGACCACGTGAAGGCGCTGGCCGAGGTCGACCCGTGGTGGATCGAGGAACCGACCAGCCCCGACGACGTCCTCGGTCACGCCCGCATCCGCGAAGCCGTGCAGCCGATCAAGGTCGTCACCGGTGAACACGCCCACAACCGGGTCATGTTCAAGCAGCTGATGCAGGCCGGCGCCATCGACGTCGCCCAGATCGACGGCTGCCGTCTCGGCGGCGTCAACGAGGTCATCGCCGTCTTGTTGCTGGCCGCGACGTTCGACATCCCGGTGTGCCCCCACGCCGGAGGCATCGGCCTGTGCGAGCACGTGCAGCACTTCTCGATGTTCGACTACGTGGCCGTGAGCGGATCGCTCGACGAACGGATGATCGAGTACGCCGACCACCTCCACGAGCACATGGTCCAGCGTCTCGACGTGCACGACGGCCGCTACTGGGCGCCGAAGGGTTCCGGCCTCGGGGTCGAACTCGAGCCCGAGTCGCTCGCCATGTACGAGTACCCGGTCGGCAGCTACTGGGCCGGTCACCGAGGGAGCGCCTGATGACGCTGCGCGTCGCCCTCGTCGGCGGCCCCATGTACGACGATCTCTACGCGCGCTTCGCCGGATCGACGGACCACGACGTCGAGATCGTGGTCCACGCCGACCATCCGACGCTCAACCGCTCGGTCGCCGACCTGCTCGAGCGTGGCGAACGCCTCGACCTGATCTCGACCCACGGCAAGTACGCGCCGTCACAGGCCCGCTGGCTGCACCCGCTCGACGACCTCGTTCCCGAGTCGGTGCTCGCCCCGCTCGCGCCCCGTGCCGTCGAGTTGTGCCGTTTCCGTGGTGACCTCCTCTGCGTGCCCCGCAACATCGACGTCCGGATCCTGTGGTGGCGCACCGACCTGCTCGCCGCCGCGCCGGTGACGTGGGACGACGTCGTCGACGCCGGATCGGGAGCGAGCGGGGCGGCCTTCGGCTTCACCGGCCGCGAGTCCGGCCTCTTCGGCCTGTTCTACGAGCTCATGGTCGCCGCCGGGGCCACGCCCTTCGACGCCGCCGGCCGTCCGACCCTGACCGGCCCCGTGGCCGTGGCCGCGGTCGAACGCCTGTGCCGTCTCGCCGCCCAGGCACCACGTGACCTGCCCAGCTGGCACTACGACGACGTCGACGACGCACTGCTCGACGGCCGTGTCGCCATGGCCGCTGCCTGGCCCGGGGGATACGAACGCATCCGGACCTCGGGCCGCTACGCCTCGCTGCGCCCCGCGCGGTACCCGGGCGGCAAGTCCTACAGCGGCTGCCATGCCTGGGCCATCCCTCGGACCTGTGGCGACGTCGACGCTGCCGTCGCCGTGCTCACCGACCTCGCAGGCGAAGAGGCCCAACGCCTCGACGCCGCAGCCGGGACGATTCCCGCCCACCGCGGTGCGCTCGACGCCTACGTTCCCCTCGACGACGTCGACGCCGAACGGCTCGCCGTGACCCGAGCCACCATCGAGGACGCCATGCTCACGTACCCACCGCTCGAACGGTTCCCCGAGATCGAGGATGCCGCCTGGGGTGCCATCCACGACGCCCTCGTCGAGACCGTCGACCCGGCCACCGCGGTCGAGCGCATGCAAGCCGCCGCCGAGCAGGCGCTCGAGACGCCATGAGCACCGAACCACGCCGTTTCGCCGACAAGGTCTGCGTCGTCACCGGTGGTGCCTCGGGCATCGGCGCCGCCGTGGCCCAACGCTTCCGCGACGAGGGCGGGATCGTCGTCGTCGTCGACCTGTCCCAGACCGCCGACCACGCCTGCGACGTCACCGACCCCGCTGCCGTGGCGGCGACGTTCGCGGCCATCGCCGCCGAGCACGGCCGTGTCGACATCCTCGTGACCAGCGCGGGCATCGCCCACGTCGGCACGCTCGAGACCACCTCGCCCGACGACTTCGACAAGGTGTTCGCCGTCAACGTGCGGGGCGTCTACCTGTGCATGCAGGCCGCCGTCGACCACATGCCGCCGGGCTCGGCCATCTGCAACCTGGCGTCGATCGCCTCGGTCATCGGCATCCCCGACCGCTTCGCCTACAGCATGAGCAAGGGCGCCGTGTTGACCATGACGCTGTCGGCCGCCACCGACCTCGTCGAACGCGGCATCCGGGTCAACGCCATCTCGCCGGCGCGGGTGCACACGCCCTTCGTCGACCGCTTCATCGCCGACAACTATCCCGGGAGAGAATCCGAGATGTTCGACTCGCTCGCCGCCACCCAGCCGATCGGCCGGATGGGCCAACCGGCCGAGATCGCCGGGCTCGCCGCCTGGCTCTGCTCCGACGAGGCCAGCTTCGTCACCGGCAGCAACCACCTCATCGACGGCGGGTTCACGGGGGTGCGGAAGTGAAGCTCATCCGTGTGGGCGCTCCCGGCGCCGAGACCCCTGCCGTCCTCACCGACGACGGTCGCCGCATCGACGCGTCGTCGTTCCTCACCTCCATCGGTCAGCGTGACTACGACGAGGCGTTCTTCGCCGGCGACGCCATCGACCGACTCGCCGCCTGGGCCGCCGGCCCGGCCGACGGCGCCGTGCTCGACGCCGATGCCCGACTCGGTTCGCCCGTCGCCCGGCCGAGCAAGATCATCTGCGTCGGGCTCAACTTCCGCGACCACGCGGCCGAGACCGGCCAGCCCGAGCCCGACGAGCCGATCCTGTTCGGCAAGGCGACCACGGCGCTGTGTGGCCCCGACGACGACCTCGTCATCCCGCGCGGCAGCACCGCCACCGACTGGGAGGTCGAGCTCGCACTCGTCATCGGCCGCGTCGCCCGCTACGTCGGCATCGACGACGCCCTCGGCCACGTCGCCGGTTACGCCCTCCACAACGACTACTCCGAACGTGCCCACCAGATGGAGCGCGGCGGCCAGTGGATCAAGGGCAAGAGCCATGACACCTACGCCCCGCTCGGTCCGTTCCTGGCCACGCCCGACGAGGTCGGAGGCGACGCCGCCGAACTCGGCATGTGGCTGACCGTCAACGGCGAGACCCGTCAGCAGAGCTCGACCAACCAGCTCATCTTCGGCATCGCCGAGTTGGTCTCGCACATCAGCGAGTTCATGACGCTCCTGCCCGGCGACGTCATCTCCACCGGCACCCCCGGCGGCGTCGGCCTGTCGTTCGACCCGCCGATCTACCTCCAGCCCGGCGACGTCGTCGAGCTGGGCATCGACGGCCTGGGCACCTCGCGCCAGCAGGCCGTCGCCCACTCGTGACCCCGATCGTCGACCCGCCCGGCCGGATCGGCCTCGGCGGCGCCGCCCTCGGCAACCTCTACGACGCCGTCAGCGAACGCGACGCCGACGAGACCATCGCCGCCGCGTGGAACCGCGGCATCCGGCTCTTCGACACCGCGCCCCTCTACGGCCACGGACTGAGCGAGTCCCGGGTCGGGCGTGGCCTGGCCCCGTTCCCACGCGACGAGGCGATCATCTCCACCAAGGTCGGGCGCGTCCTCGTGCCCGATGACGCGCCCCGTGGGGCAGCAGACCACGACACGATCTTCGCCGACGTGCCGCCGGTCCGCCCCGAGTTCGACTTCAGCGCCGCCGGTGTCGAGGCGTCGATCGCCGCCAGCCTCGAACGACTCGGTACCGACCGGCTCGACATCGTCCACGTCCACGACCCCGACGACCATCTCGACCAGGCCGTCGCCGAGACCTATCCCGCGCTCGCCCGATGCAAGCACGACGGCGTGATCGGCGCCGTCGGCCTGGGCACCAACCTCGCCTCGGTCGCCGACCACGTGCTCGATCACCTGCGTGACCCCGCAGGCCTCGACTGGCTGCTGCTCGCCGGCCGGTACACGTTGCTCGACCGTTCCGGCGCCGACGTCCTCGACCGCTGCGCCGACCTCGGCGTCCGGGTCATGGCAGCAGGCGTCTTCAACAGCGGCCTCCTCGCGAACCCGACCGACGACGCCCACTTCCACTACGCCCCCGCCCCTGCCGAGGTGATCGCCGAGGCTCGTCGTCTGGCCGCGATCTGCGCCCGCCACGGCGTCCCCCTGGCCGCCGCCGCGCTCCAGTTCCCGCTCCGCCATCCGGCGGTGACGTTGGTGCTTCCCGGCGCCCGCTCGGCGGCCGAGGTCGACACCGACGTCGATCTCTTCGACCTCGCGATCCCCGACGCGCTCTGGGACGAACTGCTCGCCTGACCGGAGCGGTCAGCTCGAGGCCACGCGGTGGAACTCCACCGCGAACGAGACCGGCCCGTCGAAGACCACCTGGTGCGGACGGTCGGGCGGGATGATGCCCGGATGGTCGGCGTCGACCACCTGCTCGTCACCGGACAGGCCGTCGACGGCGGCGAACACCAGACGCAACGACCCGTCCTCGACGACGAGGCGCCCCCACACGCCCGACGCGATGCGGTGGTCGCGCAACAGCCCCGCGGGAACCGACTCGTTGTCGAACATCGGCGTCGTCCGCACGTACTCCGTCCCCGGTGGCAGTGAGCGCTCCATCCACCCATCGTGGCCCAGCGGACGCGACGGCGTGGAGGCGCGCGCCCGGTCGGCCAAGCTGTCGACCATGGAGCATGGGGAGACAGAGACGGGAATCGGGCGGAGGGCCTTCTTGGCCATGGGGGCCGGCCTCGGCTTGGCCGCCGTCCCGGGGATCCGGGCGGGGGCCGGCGTGCTCGATCCACCCTTCCGTCACGGTGTGGCCTCGGGCGATCCACTCGCCGACGCCGTCGTCATCTGGACTCGCGTCACCCCCACGCCCGACGCCGTCCCCGGCTCCGGCGTCGGCCCCGACGCCGAGGTCACGTGGCAGATGGCCACCGACCCGGGCTTCGCCGCCGTCGTCGCCGGTGGCACGGTCACGGCGACCACCGCGAGCGACCACACCGTCAAGGTCGACGTCACCGGTCTCGCTCCCGACACCGACCACTGGTACCGCTTCACGACCCCCGACGGCACCTCGCCCGTGGGACGGACCCGCACCGCGCCCGCAGCCGATGCCGCCGTCGACTCGGTCCGCATCGGCGTCGTGACCTGCGCCGAATGGGAGTTCGGCCGCTTCGGCGCCTACGGACGCCTCGCCGAGCGAGACGACGTCGACGTGGTGCTCCACCTCGGCGACTACATCTACGAGTTCGGTCTGGGGTACGGGCCGTTGGCCTCGCCCGGCGACCGCACCCACGAGCCTCCCCACGAGATCGTCACCCTCGCGGACTACCGGGTCCGGTACGCGCAGTACCGCAGCGACGAGGGCACCCTGGCCCTGCACGCCGCCCACCCCGTCGTCTCCATGTACGACGACCACGAGATCGCCAACGACACCTGGCGCGACGGGGCCGAGAACCACAACCCCGGCGAGGGCGCCTTCGCCGACCGCGCGGCGGCGGCCCGCCAGGCCTTCCGCGAGTGGCTGCCCATCCGGGTGGATGCCGCAGACCCCGAGACCGTCCACCGCCGTTTCCGTTTCGGCGATCTGGTCGATCTGTGGATGGTCGACGAACGCCGCTACCGCGACGCCCCACCCGAGTCCGGACCGTTCAGCCTCGCCTCCGTCGACCCGGCCATCAACGATCCGTCGCGCACGATGCTCGGACTCGAACAGCGGGCCTGGTTGCTCGACGGCATGGCCACCTCCGACGCGTGCTGGAAGGTGCTGGGCAACCCGGTGCCGTTCATCCCCCAGAACCTCGGACCCGAGATCCCCGACGAGGTCAAGGCCCTCCTCGGTCCGGTCATCGAGAACCTCCCCGTCGCGCGCCCCGCCTACTACATCGACGACTGGAACGGATACGTCGGCGAACGCGACGTCCTCTTCGCCGCGTGGGAGGGCATCGACGACGTCGTGGTCCTGACCGGCGACTACCACGAGTCGTTCGCCGCCGACCTGCCCAAGGACCTCGGCGGCTACGTGCTCGATCCCGTCTCGGTCGCAGTCGAGTTCGTGACACCGTCGGTCACCTCGCCCGGGTACAGCGAGACCGTGTCGCTCTCCGGCGCCCCGCCCGAGATCGCCGGCCTCGTCGACTCGCTCTTCGTCGCCAACTTCACCACCAGCAACCCGTGGATCAAGTACCACGAGGGGTTCTCGAACGGGTACGGCGTGGCCGACTTCTCCCGCAAACGCAGCCAGTTCGACTTCCACTTCCTCGACGATCGGATGCGTGCCGACTCCGCCGCCCCCGTCGCCGCCAGCTGGCACGCCGACAAGGGCGACCCCCACGTGAAGGCCTCGGCCGCCCCTCTCGGTGCGCGTGCCCGCTCCCGCGGTGCGGTGACGCCCGCCGAGTCCCCGACCGGATCGCCGGCCGCCGCGCCCACCGTCCCGGCG
>JBFIHN010000111.1:0-9206 GCA_041601775.1 Acidimicrobiales bacterium | reverse complement strand
TGGCGATGGCGATGTCGACATCGACGTTGCGGTCGTGACCGGCACGCTGAGCCGTGACCCCGTGACCACGACGCTGGCCTCCGGGTCGGTCCTGGTCCGCTACGAGGTGACGAGTCGCCATGGGGCCGGGACCGAGACCGTGCCGGTCGTGTGGTTCGACCCGTCGCGGCCACCGGCCCTGCGAGCGGGCAGCCGGGTCGTGGTCACCGGGCGGGTACGTCGCCGCTTCTACCGTGCCGGCGCAGCGACCCGGTCGGCGACCGAGATCGTGGCCGCGTCCGTGGCCCACCGCGCCTCGACCAGGCGTGCGTGCGCAGCCCTCGACGCGGCGCGCCACGAACTCGGCGGTCGGTGACGGCGCCGACGTGGACTCGTGCCGCTCCGGTCCGACAAGATGGCCGTTCCTGACGAATCGATCCACTGGAGCCCCGACAGATGCACAGCGAGCAGTTCGACAAGGTCAAGAGCGGACAAGGCTTCATCGCCGCCCTCGACCAGAGCGGTGGCAGCACGCCCAAGGCGCTTGGACTGTACGGCGTCGGTGAGGACGCGTACGCGAACGAAGACGAGATGTTCGACCGCATCCACGAGATGCGTTCCCGGATCATGACGAGCCGTGTGTTCACCGGTGAGCGGGTCCTCGGCGCCATCCTCTTCGAGATGACCATGGACCGTGAGGTCGAGGGCATGCCCAGCGCCACGTATCTGTGGGAGGTCAAGCAGGTCGTTCCGTTCCTGAAGGTCGACAAGGGCCTCGCCGACGAGGTCGACGGCGCCCAGGTGATGAAGCCCATGCCCGACCTCGACGCCCTCCTCGATCGTGCGGTCGCCAAGGGGATCTTCGGCACCAAGATGCGCTCGGTCGTCAAGGTCGCCGACCAGGCGGGCATCGACGCCGTCCTCGACCAGCAGTTCGCGGTCGGGGCGCAGATCGTGGCCAAGGGCCTGGTCCCGATCCTCGAACCCGAGGTCGACATCCACAGCCCGTCGAAGGCCGAGGCCGAGCAGCTGCTCCACGACGGCATCCTCGAGCGGCTGGGGACCCTCGGCCCCGACGACCACGTGATGCTGAAGCTCACCCTGCCCGAGAACGACAACCTCTACGCCGACGTGGTCGCCCATCCCAACGTCGTCGCGGTCGTCGCGCTCAGCGGCGGCTACGAACGGGCCGAGGCCAACGCTCGCCTGGCCCGCAACAACGGTGTGATCGCCAGCTTCTCGCGGGCGTTGACGCAAGGACTCAGCGCCCAGCAGAGCGACGCCGAGTTCGACGCCGTGCTCGACGAGTCGATCGAGTCGATCTACCGGGCCTCCATCACCTGACCGCGTCGCCGGCGGCGTCGGTCGTCGAGAACGTCAACCACCGCCGCCGTCCGTCGGCCCGTTCGACGCGTGCGCCGTCCACCGACGACGCGACGTCGTCCACCGGGTCGACGACCATGCGCCGCTAGGTTGCTCCTCAAGACAACGACGTCTCACCGGGGGGAAACCGTGAGCGACACCGTCCAGGACCAACCCACCGCACGACCGGCCGAATCGATCGATCGTGTGATCATCCGATTCGCCGGGGACTCCGGTGACGGCATGCAGTTGACCGGGGATCGCTTCACGAGCGCGTCGGCCCTCTTCGGGAACGACCTCGCGACCCTCCCGGACTTCCCGGCCGAGATCCGGGCGCCCGCGGGCACGATCGCCGGGGTGTCGGCGTTCCAGGTCCACATCTCGGACCACGACATCACCACGCCGGGTGACGCCCCGAACGTGTTGGTGGCGATGAACCCTGCAGCGCTGAGCAGCGATCTCCACCGGCTCGAGAAGGGGGGCTCGGTGATCGTCAACACCGACGCCTTCACCGAACGCAACATCGCCAAGGCGGGCTACGACACCGACCCGCTGCACGACGGCACGCTCGACGGCTACAAGGTCTACGAGATCCCGATGACCGACCTGACGAAGAAGGCGGTCGAGCACCTGGGCGTGAAACCGAGGGACGCCGAACGGTCCAAGAACTTCTTCGCCCTCGGGTTGGTGTCGTGGATGTACACCCGACCGGTCGAGCCCACCCTCGAATGGATCACGCAGAAGTTCGCGAAGAGCCCGGTGGTCGTCGATGCCAACACGGCAGCGTTCAAGGCCGGGCACGCATTCGGTGAGACCGCGGAGCTCTTCGACCATCCCTACGAGATCGAGCCGGCCGCGCACGAGCCCGGCACCTACACCAACATCACCGGCAACGTGGCGCTGGCATGGGGGCTGGTGGCCGCCTCGCAGTTGGCCGACATGCCGCTGTTCCTCGGCAGCTACCCGATCACGCCGGCGTCGGACATCCTCCACGAGCTGTCGAAGCACAAGAACTTCGGCGTCCGGACCATGCAGGCCGAAGACGAGATCGCCGGTGTCGGCGCCGCCCTCGGCGCGGCCTTCGGTGGTCATCTCGCGATCACGACCACCTCCGGACCGGGCGTCGCCCTGAAGGGCGAGACCATCGGGCTGGCGGTGAGCCTCGAACTCCCGCTCGTCGTCGTCGACATCCAACGGGGCGGGCCGTCGACCGGCTTGCCGACCAAGACCGAGGCCTCCGACCTGATGATGGCGCTCTATGGCCGTCACGGCGAGTCGCCGATGCCGATCGTCGCGGCGTCGACGCCCGCCGGGTGTTTCGCGGACGCGATCGAGGCCTGCCGGATCGCGCTCAAGTACCGCACGCCGGTCTTCCTGCTCTCCGACGGCTATCTCGCCAACGGCGCCGAGCCCTGGAGGCTCCCCGACGTCGCCAGCCTCCCGGACATCTCGACCGAGTTCGCCACCGAGCCCAACGGCGAGAACCCCGGCGGCGAGCCCGTGCACCATCCCTACGTGCGTGACCCGCAGACGCTGGCCCGGTCGTGGGCGCTGCCCGGTACGCCCGGCCTCGAGCACCGCGTCGGTGGCCTCGAGAAGGCCGACGGCTCCGGCAACGTCAGCTACAGCCCCGAGAACCACGAGCGGATGACCCACCTGCGTCAGGCCAAGATCGACGCGATCGCCCGTGACATCCCACCAGCCGTGGTCGAGGGCGACGTCGACGCCGACCTGGTGGTCGTCGGGTGGGGGTCGACCTGGGGTGCGATCTCGGGTGGCATCGACCGGGTGCGTGCCCGCGGGCTCCCGGTCGCCCGGATCCACCTCCGTCACCTCAACCCGCTCCCGCCGAACCTCGGAGCGCTGCTCGACGGCTTCGAGCGCTTCGTCGTCCCCGAGATGAACCTCGGTCAGCTGTCGAAGGTGCTCCGGGCCGAGTACCTCGTCGACGCCCGACCGGTGTCGAAGGTGAAGGGGCTCCCGTTCACCGCCAGCGAGATCGAACAGGCCATCCTCGACCACATGGGGGAGAACGCATGAGCACCATCGACGTGCCCGAGACGACCCGCAAGGACTGGATGTCCGACCAGGAGGTCCGGTGGTGCCCGGGCTGTGGCGACTACTCGATCCTCGCCGCCATCCAACTGGCGCTCCCGGACATGGGGCTGCGGCGGGAGGAGGTGGCGTTCGTGTCCGGGATCGGCTGCGCGGCGCGGTTCCCGTACTACATGAACACCTACGGGATGCACTCGATCCACGGTCGAGCACCGGCGATCGCCACGGGTCTGGCGATGGCCCGGCCCGATCTCCACGTGTTCGTCGTGTCCGGTGACGGCGATGCGCTGTCGATCGGCGGCAATCACCTCATCCACGCCCTCCGCCGGAACATCAACATCACGATCCTGCTGTTCAACAACCAGATCTACGGCCTGACGAAGGGGCAGTACTCACCGACGTCGGAGGTCGGCAAGGTCACCAAGTCGACGCCGTTCGGGTCGATCGACCGGCCGTTCAACCCCGTGTCGGTCGCCTTGGGGGCCGAAGCGACGTTCGTCGCCCGCACCCACGACATGGACCGCGCCCACATGATCGAGATGTTCAAACGGGCCCACGCGCACCAGGGTGCGTCGATCATCGAGATCTACCAGAACTGCAACGTCTTCAATGACGGGGCGTTCGGCCAGATCACGGCGAAGGACGCCCGCGACGCGATGTTGATCCCACTCGAGCACGGCCAACCGATCCGCTTCGGCGCCGAGCGGGAGCGTGGCGTGGTGCTCGACCGCGGCGGACTCCGGCTGGCGGAAGTGGCCGAGGTGGGGGAGGACGCCCTCCTGGTCCACGACGAGACCCGCGACGATCCGTCGATCGCGTTCATGTTGTCGCGTCTGGCGCAGGGTCCCCACGAACCGACCCCGGTCGGGATCTTCCGTGCGGTCGAGCGGCCCGAGTACGGCGACGGCGTCAACCAGCAGCTCGCCGCGGCGCTCGACGCCAAGGGTCCTGGCGACCTCCACGCGCTGTTGCGCTCGGGCGCGACCTGGGATGTCGCGTAGATCAGCCGACCGTTCAGCCGACCGGGTCGACGGTGTCGCCGACGGCGACACGACCCGGGGCACGCACGACCGCACCGACGCCGAGGTTCCCGTCTCGTTCGCGGTGCACTGCCGCCAGCACCGAGCGGTCGCGTTCGATGCCGGGTTGCGGCCGGGTCACGATCACGCAGCGGTCGAGTTCCTTCATGACCCGCAACCGGACAGACCCGATCACGACGTCGCTGTCCACGAGCGTCCGTTCGTCGCCGCCGGCCACCACGATGTTGGGACGGAACCGGCGGACGTCCCAACCGCCCAACGACGACTCCGCGATGATCGACAGCCGGGTGCGGGTCGAGTCGTGCCAGACCCCCTTCGGTCCGTGCCAGCGGATCCAGTCGCTGGTGGGGTCGTCGTCGTCCTCGGCGATCTCGTAGGAGCCCCGTTCGTCTCTTCGGGGGCTGCGAAGCGTGACCGGTCGAGCGAGCCAGTCGGACAGCACCGCGTCGTCGGCCGTCACCGTGCCGTCGGGGAGGCGGACGGCGATCGACGTGCCGTGCCACACGGGGGTGGCGTGGAGCAGTGCCGGCACCCGTCTCGCGGTGAGGACCAGGCCACTCTCGCGATCGACGAGCCCCCAGTGTCGGTCGCCGTCGATGCCGAGGTCGGTCACCGAGGCGTGCTCGAGTGCTTCGCCGGCCATCGACTTCACCGGATAGCGCCAGAGCTGGGTCACGGTCATCGATCCCTGCATCCGGCCATGGTGACATGGCGCCGCCCGGTAGGTTCCGGCTCGTGGACCTGCGCATCTTCACCGAGCCCCAACAGGGAGCGGACTACGACACGATCCTCGCCGCGGCCCAGGCGACCGAGGCGGCCGGCTTCTCCGCCTTCTTCCGGTCGGATCACTTCATGGCGATGGGCGACGGCGGCGGCGAACCCGGGCCGACCGATGCCTGGATCACCCTCGGCGCGTTGGCGAGGGACACCGAGTCGATCCGCCTCGGGACGCTCGTCACCGCGGCCACGTTCCGTCTGCCCGGCCCGCTCGCCATCGGTGTGGCCCAGGTCGACCAGATGTCCGGCGGACGGGTCGACTTCGGCATCGGCACGGGCTGGTACGACGACGAGCACACGGCGTACGGGATCCCGTTCCCACCGGTGGCCGAGCGTTTCGCCGTCCTCGAGGAGCAACTGGAGATCCTGACCGGGCTGTGGGGCACGCCGCCGGGCGAGACGTTCTCCTTCGCTGGCGATCACTACACGATCGTCGACTCGCCGGCGCTGCCCAAGCCCCACCAGGACGGCGGTCCGCCGATCATCATCGGTGGTGGCGGGCAGAAGAAGACGCCGCGCCTCGCGGCGCGGTTCGCGGCGGAGTTCAACCTGCCGTTCGCGCCGAAGGACTTCTTCGTGCACCAGGTCGAGATGGTGTCCGCGGCCTGCCGCGCCATCGACCGCGATCCCGACGACCTGACCTACTCCGCGGCACTCGTGACCTGCGTGGGCGTCGACGATGCGGAGATCGAGCGACGTGCCGCCGCGATCGGCCGGGAGGTCGACGAACTCCGGGAGAACGGGTTGTGCGGCACACCAGCCGAGGTGGTCGCTCGGCTGGAGGAGTGGCGTGCGGCCGGAGCGACACGCGTCTACCTCCAGATCCTCGACCTCGACGACCTCGACCACATCGCACTGCTCGGCGACGAGGTCCGCGCCGTCGTGTGACCGGCGCGGTCGTCGTCCGGCCCTGTCAGTCGAGCGGGCGGAACACGATCCCGGTTGCCGGTTTGGGCGCGAAGAACGTCGTCTTCGGTGGCATCCGTTCGCCGCCGTGGGCGATCGCCTGGATCTGGGGCACCGTCGCCGGGCGCATCAGGACGGCCGCCTGGGCGTCTCCCGACGCCACCGCTTCGGTGACGTTGGCCACGCCGTGTTGGTAGCGGATCTCGTGCGGCGGCAGGTCCGCCAGCGCCTCGACGAGGCGCACGGTGTCGAGCTCGACCGCAGGGTCGAAGGCGTCGGCGCGTGGCACACACACGAACGAACCGGCCGCGGTCACCAGGCCGAGTCCTCCGGCCGCGACCAGCTGATCGACGGCGTCGGGTCCGAAGGGCTCGCGGGCGGTGACGTCGAACCTGGTGGCGAGCAGTGCCGGCAGGTCGACGTCGTCGGGGAACCCGGACAGCAGGCGGTGGATCGGCTGCACGGTGAGTTCGTCCTCGACCAACTCGACCACGTAACACATCGTGAGATCCGCTGGCGTGCCCGGTCCGTCGGACACCCGGCGTTCGTCGCGGTACTGCAGCGAGGTCTCGTAGCGGTGGTGGCCGTCGGCGATGACCACGGGCGACCCGAGCACCAGGGCGGCGATGCGACCGTTTCGTTCGGTGTCCGTGCTGGTCCACACCGTGTGCTGCACGCCGTCCGGGTCGGTCCAGTCGTCGTCGGGTTCCGTGTCGGTCGGCAAGAGGTCGGTCAGCCCGGAAGCCAGTGACAGGCCCCAGATGGCGGACAGGTTCGCGCGGCACGAGCGCAACATGTCGAGCCGGTCGGACTTCGCCTTCTTGGTGGTCTGTTCGTGCGGCAGGATCTCCCCGGCGTCGGGATGCCAGAGCTCGAGTGCGCCGATGACGCCGGTCGTGTGCCGGACCCGTCCGGCCTCGTCGGTGAAGGTCATGCGGTAGACGGTGAACGTCGGTGCCTCGTCGGTGACCAGGACGCCCTCGTCGCGCCATTCGTGCAGGAGTCGGCAGGCGACCTCGTAGCGATCCTGGCCGTTCTCGTCGACGGGCAGGTCGATCCGCACCGCGTTCATGGGCTCGGAGGCGAGTTCGGCCCGCTGCCGGTCGTCGATCACGTCGTAGGGCGGTGCGGTGACGTCGGCGAGCGACCGGGACCGGTCGTAGCGGACGCCGCGGAAGGGCTCGAAGCGGGGCACAGGGACATCGTGACAGACCACGACCCGGGCTCGGAACCGACTCCACGTGATGCGTGGCACCGGGTGCGCCGGTGTCACGATGGCCCGGTGGCCTGGGTGCTCGACCTCGACGGTGTGCTGTGGCTCGGCGCGGAGCCCATCCCCGGTTCGGCTGCTGCCGTGCGACGGCTGCAGGCCGCGGGGGAGGCGGTCGTGTTCGCGACGAACAACGCCTATGCCCGGGTGGCCGACCAGGAGGCCAAGCTCGAGGCCATGGGGGTCCCGGCCGCCGGGTGCGTCGTGACCTCGGCCCAGGCGGGAGCGTCGCTCGTCCATCCGGGCGAGCGTGTGCTGGTGGTGGGTGGTCCCGGGCTGCGGGAGGAGGTCGAGCGACGAGGCGCGACCATCGTCGCATCGGGGCCCTGCGACGCCGTCGTCAGCGGCCTGGACCGCGAGCTGACCTACGCCCATCTCCGCGACGCGTCGACCGCGATCCGCAACGGGGCCCGCTGGGTGCAGACGAACGGTGACGTCACCTTCCCGACCCCCACCGGTCCCGAGCCCGGTGCCGGCACCATCGGTGCCGCGCTGGCGGCGGCGAGCGGCGTCGAACCGATCGTCGCGGGAAAGCCCGAACACCCGATGGCCGACCTGATCCGGCGTCGGGTCGGCGACCACGGGACCATGGTGGGCGACCGCCCCGACACTGACGGGCGCTTCGCGCAGGCGCTGGGCTACCGGTTCTGCCTGGTGTTGTCGGGGATCACCGCGCGCACGACCCTGCCGATCGTGCCCGAGCCCTGGTACGTCGGCGACGACCTCGCTGCGGTCGTCGACCGTGCGCTGACCGGAGGGCCCTGACCGGAGTGTCCGACGTCACCGGCCAGGAGTCCACCGTCGGTACTCGTGCACGTCGCCGGCGCCTCCGGTCGGGTCCCATCGGGCGTCCATCTGGTCCCGGTAGTCGCGCTTCCAGGACACGTGCCGAACCGGCCCGGACAGTCGGACCACGGCCCCGACGAGCGCCCCGAAGACGAACCCGCCCACGTGCGCGCCCCATGCGACCCCGGAGTTGGGGCTGGTGAAGAACTGCAGGAGGAACCAGAAGCCGAGGATCCACCGGGCCTGGATGGTGACGAGGAACGGGAAGCCCAGGACCAACAGCGTGCGCACGGGTGCGCGCGGGAACCAGAGCAGGTAGGCGCCCATGACGCCAGCGATGGCCCCCGATGCCCCCACGACCGGCACGACCGAATCCGGTTGCAGCGCGACGTGGACCGCGGTCGCGACCAGGCCGGCAGCGAGGTAGAAGACCAGGAAGCGGAGGCGGCCGAGGTGGTCCTCGATGTTGTTCCCGAAGATCCACAGATACAGCAGGTTCCCGCCGATGTGGAGCCACCCGCCGTGGAAGAAGAGCGACGCGAGGGCGGCCAGCCACACCGACTTGCCCGGGACCGCGGGAGGCGACTCGGGACTCCCGAGCCCGCAGGCCTCGAGGTCGCCGCCGTTGGTGCCGAACGCCGCGGTGAGTTCCTGGGTGGTCAACGGGCGACCGCGCACCAACTCGCAGGGGATCGCGGCCTCCTCGATGTTGAACACGAGGTCCTCGAGGTCGGTGCGCTGCGGTTCCTGCTGCCACCCGAACCACACGCCGATGCAGGCGAGCATCACGACGATGGTGACGACGGGAGTGCGGCGCGTCGGATTGACATCGGCGAGGGGGAACACGCGGCGAAGCGTACGGGAGACCCGCCCACCGACCGCTTGCTAACTTTTGCTAGCACGCAGGATCGGTCGTACGCTGGGGGAATGGCACAGAACCCCCTCATCAAGCGCTACCTCGACGCGGGGATGGCGTTCACGCAGATGACGCAGTCGCGTGCCGAAGCGATCGTGAAGGACCTGGTGAAGGC
>JBFIHN010000110.1:0-9297 GCA_041601775.1 Acidimicrobiales bacterium | reverse complement strand
GGGGACTTCATCGAGACGCCGTACTTCGACTCGTTCGGTACGGCAGCGATCGGCCCTGTGGTCGACGCCAACGCGACCGCGCTCGGGCGACCGCTGACGACGACGATCGAGCCGGGGGAGAGCGACGACGTCGACTTCGTCGTCGTCGACCTGGCACCCGACCTGGTGTACGGCAGCCCCCAGACGATCGTCATCGTCTACGACATCCCCGCCCAAGCCAGCCGATCCGACTACGCCACCCGGATCAACGAGGCGTTCGCGTCCTGGTACGTGGTCGGAACCGGGACGGGTGGAGCCGCGGACATCGTCGTCGACGTCCCCGAGCGGTTCGAGGTCGACTTCACCGAAGAGGTGGTCCACTCGTCGACCGTGGCCGACGGGCGAGCCGTGTACCGCTTCGACGACCTCGCCGAAACCGATGCCTTCTTCGGGGTGTCGGCTCGCGACGACGACGCCCTCGTGAAACGGCGGACCGTGGTCGACGACGACGCCTTCGAGATCCAGGCCTGGCCCGGCGACGAAGCCTGGGCCGACTTCGCCGTCGACGCGGTCGAACGGGGGGTGCCGGTGCTGGCGTCTCGTACCGGCCTCGAACTCGCCGGTGCGCGCTCGATCGCCATCGCCGAGACCGCCACCCCGTACCTCTACGGCTATGCGGGGTGGTACCTGCCCGAAGAGGATCGGATCGAGATCGGGGACGAGTTCGACCTGCAGGTGATGCTGCACGAGCTGTCGCACCTGTGGTTCAACGGCACCTTGTTCGAGAGCCGGTGGATCAACGAGGGACTGGCCGAGGTCGTCTCCAACGACATCGCGCGGTCGTTCGGCGAGGAACACCTCGAGGCGGCGCCGATCGACCCCGGGGTGCCGGGGGCACGACCGCTGAACGAGTGGGTGAACCCGGGAGCCGACCCCGACGCCGAGGCGATCGAGACCTTCGGCTACGGGGCCTCGTACACGGTGATGCAGGCACTCGTCGACGAGATCGGCGACGACGGCCTCCAGACGCTGGTGACGCATGCCGATGCCGATCTCCTGCCGTACCTCGGCGACCCGGAGCCCGAGGACTCGCCCGGAGTGTCCGACTGGCGGTACCTGTACGACATCGCCGAACGGGTCGTCGGGTCGGAGGAGATCGCCGACCTGTTCGACGAGCACGTCCTCCGCGATGCCGACCGGGCCGCGGTGACCGCTCGGGCTGTCGCTCTCGATCGCTACGGCGCCCTGGACGAGGCCGGAGACGGATGGTCGCCACCGGTCGAGGTGCGTCGAGGGATGTCGTCCTGGGACTTCGATGCCGCAGCGCGAGCGATGGACGACGCCGACATCGTCCTCGCCGGCCGTTCGACGCTCGACACGACGCTGGCGCCGGTGGGGATCCCGGTCCCGGCTGCCCTCGAGGACTCGTATGAGTCGGCGAGCGACCTCGACGACACCACGAGATTGCTGGCCTCGCTCGGCGCGGTGGCCCTCGAGATCGTCGAGGCCGACCGCGCGGTCGACGACGTCGGCTTGCTCGGCAGGATCGGCCTCCTCGGCGCGAGCGCCACCGCCGACCGCGACGCGGCGTTGGCGGCGTTCGATGCCGGCGCGGCCGAGGAAGCCGGCCAGCGTGCCGCAGCGGTGCTCGCCGCGACCGATGGCGCCGTTGCCGCGGGAGCGGTGCGGGTTGCGGCGGCGGTCGTGATCCTGGTCGGGCTCGCGCTCCTGCTCCGACGGATCCGGCGCCGGTCGTCAGTCGCCCCGGAGGGCGACCGACTCGTGGAACATCCGGGCGACCTCGGCGCGGATCTGGGCCCGATCGACGAGCCGCTCGGCGAACGGGATCCGCACCACGACCGGCCCTGAGTCCGTGTCGCCGCGGAACTCGACCGCATCGAGGTCCAGGCCGGTCATCTCGGCCCGCTGCACACCCGGATGACCGCCGACGCCGCGGCAGATGACGACGTTGTCCGCCGCGTGATCGGCGTTCATGTGCTGCGCGACGGCACGGACCACGTCGTCGGTGAGGAAGTCGTCAGACACCGAGTTCCTCCAGGAGCCGCGTGTTCCAGTCGTACGCCGCGAGGATCTCGTCGGTGATGCGGCGGCGCTCGGCGGCATCCCATTCTGCGGCGTCGAGCCGTGCGCGATAGGCGTCCTTCCAGGCGCCGGGGTCGGGGACCTCGGGGAAGTCGTAGAACGCGGTGCCACTGTCGCGGTCGATGCCGTAGTTGGACTCGATGGCGCGCCGGATGAAGAGCCCGCCGGAGAGGTCGCCGAGGTACCGGACGTACTGATGGCCGACCCACCCGCCGGGCCAGGTGGTGCGGACCTCGCGCAGGCGGTCGCGGTACTCGACGGTTGCCGGGACGAGCGTCGCCTCGGGCGCATCCGTCCACGAGTCCCCGAGGACCGCCACGAGATCGCGTTCGAGCGCCGGAAGTCGGACGACGGCGTCGTCCACGAAGGCTGCGGCAACCGGATCGTCGCGCATCGCGTCGTTGCCGCCCTCGAGGGCCTCGTACACCGCGTGGTGCTGGGCGATCAGCCGGCCATAGCCGCGTCGCGGGAGCGTCCCGCCGACGAGCGCCGCCAGGTAGGACGATCGCTCGGCCGTGCTGTGTGCACTCGCGGTCGCCTCGCGGATCTGGGCCGAGAACCGACTCGTCGTGTCCTCGGGTACGGGCGTGTCGGGCAGGGGTGTGTGGGGCAGGGACGTGTCGGTGGACATGGGCTCACTCTCGAGGCAGGGGGATCCGGATCGGTGCACCGGGTTGGACGAATGATGTAAAGCATGCTTATCGTAGAACGGCGCGCCACCTTCATATCAAAGAGTAGGCGGCATGAGTAGATGGGCTTGCCAGTGAACCTCCCGAACGTGCGACCGCTCCGAACCGTCGTCGTCACCGTCGTCTGGTGCGCGCTCGCCACCGTCGTCGTTGCCCCGTCGGTCGCCGCCGGTGGAGGAGGCGCTCCGGCGGCGACGCTGAGCGCCGATGGCCGCTCGGTCACGGGTGGGGGCAAGACGCTGACCGTCTCCCAGGCCGCCGACCTCGCCCCCGCCGGTCAGTCGCTCACCGTCGCCGGGTCGGGGTTCGACGAGGCCAAGGGGGTCTACGTCTCGCTGTGTGTGATCCCGCCGGCGGGGACGACCCCGAGCCCGTGCGGTGGCGGCGTCGACCGGGAGAACACCAGCGGAGCCTCCGCCTGGATCTCGTCGAACCCACCCTCGTACGCGACCGGCGTGTCGCAGCCCTACGGGCCCGGTGGTTCGTTCTCCGTGACCATCGAGATCAGCCCGGTGATCAACGCCGACCTCGACTGTCGCCAGGTGCGGTGCGCGGTCGTGAGCCGCAACGACCACACCCGTGGTTCCGACCGCTCGCAGGACCTGCTGATCCCGGTGACCTTTGCCGACCCGACCGTCCCGACGACGACCGCCGCAACGCCGGAGCCGACCACCACGACCGTGCCGCCGTCGACCACGACGACGCTGCCGCCGACGGCGTTCGCGCCGGCCGCCGTGCTGTCCGCCGACGGTCACCGCGTCGACGACGGCACCCGGACCATGACCGTCGACCTGGTCGAGGACCTCGACCCGGCCGGTGCTTCCGTGGTCGTCGACGGCACCGGGTTCGCTCCCGCCGTCGGCGTCTACGTCGCCTTGTGTCGGGTACCCGAAGCGAACGCCGTCCCCGGGCCGTGCACGTCGGGGGGCCAGACGTCGGCGTGGTTGTCGTCGTCGCCGCCCGACTACGGCGAGGACCTGGCGGTGCCGTTCGCAGACGATGGGAACTTCCGCGTCGAGCTGGACGTGCCGGCGTCGATCGACGACACGACCGACTGCCGGGTCGACGCATGCGCCATCACCGTCCGCCGCGACGACACCGCGCCGGACGACCGGACGAGCGACCTGTTCGTGCCCGTGGTCTTCGCGTCCGAGTCCCCGGCGACGACGCAGGCCGTGCCGACCGACGCCGTCGACGACGGCGACGTCGAGGCCGCCGCCGCGGATGCCATCGGCCAGGACGAGGGAGGGAGCGGTGCCGTGGTCGCCGTGGCCATCGGTCTCGTGGTGATCGCCGGCGGTGGCGCCTGGTTCGTGCGGCGGCGCAGCGCGACATGAGGTCGTCTCGCCTCGGCGGTCTCGTCGCTCTCGTCGCGCTCGCGCTCGCTGCGTGCGGCACCGGCGCAGCGTCCGGTGCGCCCATCCCGCAACCGACGCCCGACACGACGAGGACGGCGCTCCCGGTCACCGTGCGCTCTGCCGACGGCCGCGACGTCGAGATCGCCGACGTCAGCCGGGTCGTACCGCTCTCGGGCAACATCGCCGAAGTGGTCTTCGACCTCGGCCTGGGCGGCAGCGTCGTCGGGCGCGACGTCTCCGCCACGTTCGCCGAGGCGGCCGACCTGCCGATCGTGACCCGCGGCCACGACGTCTCGGCCGAGTCCGTCCTGTCGCTGCGCCCCACGCTGGTCATCGCAGACGAGGACACCGGACCTCCCGAGGCGCTCGACCACCTCCGCAACGTCGGGGTGCCGGTCGTCGTCCTCGACCGTCCCGACTCGGTCGACGACATCGAGGCGCGTATCGACACCATCGCGACCGTGCTCGGCGTGCCCGGCGCCGGTGCCGACGTCGTCGCCGACACACAGGCACGCCTGGCCGACGTCCGGGCAGCGATCCCCGCCGACGCCGTGCCACCGACCGTGGCGTTCCTGTACCTGCGCGGAACGGCCAGCGTCTACCTGCTGGGCGGCCCGGGCGCCGGTACCGACTCGATGATCGAGCAGGCAGGCGGCATCGACGCCGGGACGGCCATGGGCCTGTCCGATGCGTTCACCCCGATCACCAGCGAGGCGATGGTCGAGGCCGCGCCCGACGTCTTGTTGCTCACCACGACCGGTCTCGAGTCGGTCGGTGGTGCGGAGGGCCTGCTGTCCATCCCCGGTGTGGCGCAGACCCCGGCGGGGAAGAACCGTCGCGTCGTGGCGGTGGAGGACGGCCTCCTGTTCAGCTTCGGGAGCCGCACCCCCGAGGCGCTCGCCCAGATCATCGAGCAGCTGTACCGATGACGGCCACCGACGTGCGAGTCGATGCCGGCGCGCCGACGACGTCGGCCGAGGAGGGCGGTGCTGCCCTGCACCGCTCGATCAGCGGGCCCGTGCTGTTGGCCGGTCTCACGATCGCCCTCGCGGGGGCGTGCATCGCCGGCGCGGCCTTCGGGGCGTTCGAGGTCGGGGCCGCCGACGTCGTGCGCACCGTCGCCCATCATCTCGGCCTCGCCGACCGCGTGGCCGATCCGTTGGTCGACGACGTGTTGTGGGAGATCCGGTTCCCGCGTGTGGTGCTCGGCGTGGTCGTTGGCGCGTCGTTGGGGTGCGCCGGCGCCACCATGCAGGGCACGTTCGCCAACCCGCTGGCCGAGCCCGGCATCATCGGGGTGTCGTCGGGCGCGGTGCTCGGTGCGGTGTTCCAGATCGTCAGCGGGTTCGCCCCGCTGGGCACGTGGAGCCTCCCGGCCGGAGCGTTCCTCGGCGGCCTCGTCAGCGTGCTCGCTGTCTACGCCTCGGCGCGCGCCGACGGCCGGACCGAGGTCGTGACCCTCGTGCTCACCGGCGTGGCCCTGAACGCGCTGCTCGGAGCGGTCATCGGGCTGCTCACGTACTTCTCCGACGACGAGGAGCTGCGGTCGATCACCTTCTGGACGCTGGGCTCGATCGCCCAGGCGACGTGGCCCAAGGTCGTGGCTGTCCTCCCGCTCGCCGTCGTGGGCATCACCGTCGCCGTCGCCGCGTCCCGCAAGCTCGACCTCCTGGCCCTCGGCGAGCGGTCGGCGCGCCACCTGGGCATCCGGGTCGAGCGGTTTCGCTTCGCCATGCTCGCGCTGACGGCCGTGCTCACCGCGTCGGCCGTCGCCGTGTCGGGGATCGTCCTCTTCGTCGGTCTCGTGATCCCCCATCTCGTGCGGATGGTCGCGGGGCCCGCACATCGTGTCCTGCTCCCCGCCTCCGCGCTCGGCGGCGCGACCGTCCTCGTCGTCTCCGACCTCGCCGCTCGGACGATGGCGGCGCCGGCCGAGATCCCCCTCGGCGTGCTCACGTCCCTGGTCGGGAGCCCGTTCTTCTTCTGGCAGCTGCGCCGCACCCGAGCGACCCAGGGCGGCTGGGCATGACGCTGCTCGGCCGCGCCGCCGCCGACCTCCCCGCGCCGTACCCGGTCGGCGAGGTGCTGCTCCGGGCCCACGCCGTCGGCGTGCGACGCGGCGACCGCGTCGTCCTCGACGGCGTGGACCTCGACGTGCGCGCCGGCGAGCTGGTGGCGTTGGTCGGCCCCAACGGTGCGGGCAAGTCGACGTTGCTCGACGTGCTCACCGGTGACCTCGCGCCGGCGACGGGTCGGGTCGAGCTGTGCGGCCGTCCCGCCGACCTCTGGCCACACGAGGTCGTCGCCCGACTCCGCGCGGTACTGCCCCAACGCCCCGCCGTCGGCTTCCCGTTCACCGCCACCGAGGTGGTGCGCATGGGGCGCGCGCCCTGGCATCGCACGGCGGTCGCGGCATTCGACGCCGAACGGGTCGACGCCTGCATGGCCGCCGTCGAGGTCGACCACCTGGCGAACCGGTCGGTGCTGTCGCTCTCCGGCGGCGAGAGCGCTCGGGTGGCGCTCGCCCGGGTCCTCGCCCAGGACACGCAGCTGCTCCTGCTCGACGAACCCACGGCGGCGCTGGACATCCACCACGAGGAGCTCACCCTCCGGGTCGTGCGCGACCGCGTCGGCGACGGCGCCGGTGCCGTCGTCGTCCTCCACGACCTCGGGCTGGCGGCCGCCCACGCCGACCGTGTGGTCGTCCTCGCCGGCGGGGGTGTCGCCGCCGCTGGACCGCCGGCCGAGGTGCTGCAACCCGGCCTGCTCTCCGACGTGTACCGCCACCCGGTCGACGTCGTCCCCCACCCGAGGACCGGATCCCCCCTGGTTCTTCCCCGGCGCTGAGGCGCCTCTCTGAAAGGAACATCCATGCGACCGTTCATCTCGCGAACGACCCGAGCGCTCCTCGCCGTGCTCGTGGTCCTCGCTGCGTCCCCGCTGGTGCTCGCCGGGTCCGCAGCGGCCGCCCCCACCGAGGTCTCGCTCGGCACGCTCGACTGGGCGATCTCGTCGCACGTCGAGACGTCGGCGAGCCTCAACGGCGCCCGTGGCGCGGGCGCGCCGACGACCGACGACGGAGCGCAGTGGCACTTCACGGCCGGGACCGGCTCGTACGACCCGGACACGGGAGCGTTGGACCTGGCGCTGCCCGGCACCCTCGAGTTCGGCAACTCCCTCCGGGGCAACTATGGCTTCGCCTTGGCGAACGTCTCGGTCCACGTCGACGACGCCGGTGACGGCCGGATCGAAGCCGACGTGACCGTGCGTCCGTCGTTCCAGCCCTACGGCACGCCGGTCACCGACGTCACCGTCGTCACCTTCAGCGGCGCGAGTGGCGTGGTGGCCGACGACTCGGTGACGTGGACCGTCACCCCGGACACCGACGCCGTGCCCGCGGGTGAGGGGCCAGCGTTCGCGGGAGCACAGCAGTTCCCGCAGAGCTTCCTCGACGCCGTGACGGCGGACTTCGAGGACCACTTCCGCCAGACCGCCGCCGACGGAGCCGCCGACGCGTCCAACGTCGCCAAGCTCCCGGCGGCGCTGACGTTCTCGGTCGAACACGAGACGGCCGACGACGGTGGCGACGACGAGGACGCTCCGGTGGTGACGGTCACGCCGTCCACCGACCTCGATCCGAGCGGTGACACCGTCTCGATCGTCGGTTCGGGGTTCGGCGCGTCGACCGACGGCGTCTACGTCCGTCTGTGTGCCGAGGCCCCCGGTGAGCTCGGGACCGCTGCCGGCCGCCCGGGTGCCGACCGCTGCCTGGGCGACCCGCAGCACTGGGTGTCGAACTTCCCGGGCGCCACCGCACCGATGGGTGCCGGGACCTTCAGTGTCGATCTCGCCGTGGTGGGTGCGTTCACCGGATCGGAGGGTGCCGCCGTCGACTGCACCGTCGACCAGTGCGGCATCGCGACCCGTCGCGACCACTTCGGCGGCGCGGACGACTACGCACTCGACACGTTCACGCCGATCGCCTTCGCCGATCCCGACCCGATCGACCCCGACCCGATCGATCCCGACCCGATCGACCCGGACCCGATCGATCCGGACCCGATCGATCCCGACCCGACGGAGCCGGATCCGACCGAGCCCGGGGCCTTCGACGGTGACGGCGCCCTCGACTGGGGCGTGAAGGCATCGTTCCGCAACTACATCGAGAACGGCCCCGCTGCCGGCACGATCGAGACGATCGACCCGGCCGAGCGCAACGACGACGGCACGTTCCGCTTCGATCTCGGCACCGGACTCGATGTCGTCGACACCGACGACCTCCACGCCCCCTTCGAGGGCGGCGTGCACTTCAGCGGCCACGCCGGAGCGCTCGACCTGGTGCTCACCGAGCCGCGGATCGTCATCGACGGCTCGGCCGGCACCCTGGTCGTCGACGCCGTGAGCAAGGAACTCGAGTCACCGGAGTCCCAGACGTTCGACGACGTGGTGCTGGCGACGCTCGACCTGCGCGACGTGACCCCGACCGCCGCCGACGACCAGGTCCGCTACGCCGACATCCCGGCGACGCTCACCGAGGACGGCGCCGATGCCTTCGGCGGGTTCTACGAGGCCGGCGAGGCGCTCGATCCGGTCACGTTCGTGGTCACCGCCGACACCACCGGCCTGGCGCCCACGCCGGAGGAGTCGGCCGACCCCGACGACACGGTCACGTGCATCGCCAGCGCCGTCACCGCCGGCCAGTCGGTCGACGTGTGCGGCGAGGGTTTCACCCCCGGCGAGCAGGTGCAGGTGTTCCTCCACTCCGAGCCGCAGTTCCTCGCCGTCGTCCAGGCCGACTCGCAGGGGGCCGTCGCCGCGCCGGTCGTGATCCCGGTCGACGCCACGGGCGACCACCGCATCGAACTGCGTGGGGTGACCTCGGGCCGGAGCATCTTCTCGCAGACGTTCACGGTGCGCGCGGCGGCGACCCCGCGCCTCGCGACGGGCACACTCCCGGTCACCGGAAGCGACTCCACGTTGGTGTTCGTCGCCTTCGCGGCGATCGTCGCCGGCCTGGTGCTGGTCCGGATGGAGGTCCGGCGCCGACCATAAGCTCGGCCGATGTCGGCGATCGAGCAACTCCCCGCCCTCGAGATCGAAGGGCACACCCCGTCGCAGCCGAAGGGGGCCGATCATCCCATGCGGGTCATGACCAGGCGGGCCGCCGG
>JBFIHN010000109.1:0-9315 GCA_041601775.1 Acidimicrobiales bacterium | reverse complement strand
GTGACCCCGAGCTGTGGATCGGTCGGGCCCTGGTGGTGCTGGTGGCGGCGGCCCCGTGCGCGTTCGCCATCTCGGTCCCGGTCACGGTCGTCGCCGCCATCGGGGCCGCGGCCCGCATGGGCGCCCTCGTCAAGGGCGGCGCGGCGCTCGAAGCGATGGCCGGCATCGAACTCGTGGCCCTCGACAAGACCGGCACGCTCACCCGCAACCGGCCCGAGGTCGTCGCCGTCGAGCCAACCGCGGGCACCGACGCCGGCGAGGTGGTCCGCGTCGCCGCCGCGTTGGAGGCCCGCAGCGATCACCCGCTCGCCGCCGCCGTGCTGCGGGCCGCCGGACCCGTGGCCTTCGTCGAGGCCACCGACGTGCAGGCGGTGGTCGGTTCCGGGCTGACCGGCACGGTCGACGGCCGTCCCGCCCGGCTCGGCAGGCCCGGCTTCGTCGACCCCGCCGACCTCGCCGCTGCGGTCGACGCCCACCAGGGTGTCGGCGCCACCGTCGTCCTGGTCGATCACGACGGTCGGCTCCTCGGCCTGATCGCCGTGCGCGACGAACTGCGTCGCGAAGCGGCCGATGTCGTGGCCCGCCTCCACGCCATGGGCGTCGGCACCGTGGCCATGGTGACCGGCGACAACCGGCGTACCGCCGACGCGCTCGGCCGCGCCGCCGGCGTCGACGTCGTGCACGCCGAACTGCTCCCCGAGGACAAGGCCCGCCTCGTCACCGAGTTCCGCGCCGGCGGACGGATCGCCATGGTCGGTGACGGCATCAACGACGCGCCCGCCCTGGCCACCGCCGACGTCGGCATCGCCATGGGTGCCGCCGGCAGCGACGTCGCCATCGAGGCCGCCGACGTCGCCCTCCTCGGCGAGGAGCTCACCCACCTCCCCGCCGTGCTCGCCCACGCGCAGCGTGCCGGCCGGATCATGCGCCAGAACCTCGCACTGTCGGCCGCCATCTTGGTGACGCTCGTGCCCCTGGCCGCCACCGGTGTCCTCGGCCTCGCCGCCGTCGTCGCCGCCCACGAACTGGCCGAGGTCGTCGTCATCGCCAACGGCGTGCGCGCCGGTCGCCGGCGACCGGGCGACCCTGCCGTGGCAAGAGCGGACACTCCCGAGTCCGCCCCGTCCATCTCAGGCCGCACCTGACCTGATCGCCGGTCCCCGCCGAGCGCGATCGACCGCCGATGTCGAACTCGTACACGGTGCCGTGGCCCCCATCGGGCGGCGGACGCTTCCCACCCTCAACGGCCTGCGGCGTGGCCGTCCTTCCGTCCGTCCGAGGCCGCCATCCATCCTCCGCTCGGAAGCGAGAGAACAGCCTGGGCTCCGCCGAAGCCGCTGCGGCCGGTCTCCACCCGAACGTGATGGCCGCGCCGGGCGAGGTCGTCGAGCGTCGACGGGTCCCATCCCGGCTCGACGGCCAGGTCGAGTCCGTCGTCGACGCGCCAACGGGGCGTGTCGATGATCGCCTGCGGGTCCAGCCCGGAGAGCGCTGCTCGTACGAGCATCTGCAGGTGCCCCTGCGGCTGGAGGGGCCCGCCCACCATCCCCATCGCCATCCTTTCGCCGGTCGGGGTCCGCACCATCCCGGGAATGATCGTGTGGAAGGGCCGAACCCCGGGAGCGACGACGTTGGGTGAGCGAGGGTCGGTGGAGAAGCCCGCGCCCCGGTTCTGGAGAGAGATCCCCGTCCCGGGAACGACGAGGCCGGAGCCGAAACCGACGAAGTTCGACTGGATGAGCGAGACCACCCGGCCGTGACGGTCGCCCGTGGCCACGTACACGGTGCCCCCCGGCGCTGGACGGCCATGGCCCGGGTCCCTCGCCCGGTCGTCCTCGATGCGCTCGGCCAACCCGTCGACGAACTCGGTGGCGAGCAGATCGTCGACGGACACCTGCATCCGGTCCCGATCGGCCACCACCTCGCGCGTCACCGCCAACGCCAACTTGGTCGCCTCGACCTGGACGTGCACCGCACCGGGCCCGTCCGGGTCGGCGCCGGCAAGTCCGACCCGATCGACGATTGCGGTCCCGAGCAGAGCCGCCAACCCCTGGGTCGCGGGCGGAAGCTCGACCAGTCCCCAGTCGGCGAACGCTGCCTCGACGGGGCGCACCCATTCGCTGCGGTGCGCCGCCAGGTCATCGGCGCGCAGCGCGCCGCCACCGGAGCGGGCGAACCGCTCGACCGCTGCGGCCAACGCTCCGCGGTAGAAGGCGGCGTCACCGTCGCTGGCGATGCGACGGAGGGTCTCGGCGGCGCCGTCGAGCCGAAAGCGGTCCCCCGCCGAGGGTGCCCGGCCTCCCGGGAGGAATGCCGCCACGAAGCTGGCATCGGCGTAGGCCTCGGGAGCCTTGGCCCAGGCCGCAGCCGTGATCGGTGCCACGAGGAAGCCGTCTTCGGCCAGACGGATGGCCGGGGCCATCACCCGGTCGAGGCCGAGCGTGCCGCGCTCGGCGAGCAGGGCCCAGCCACTCACGGCACCCGGCACGGTGACCGTGTCCCACCCGCGCAGCGGCATCGCCGGGTTCCCCAACAAGGGGGTGGGGTCGAGCGCTGCCGGGGAGCGCCCGGACGCGTCGAGCGCCCAGCAGGATCCATCGGGTTCGCCCACGAGGGCGAACAGGTCACCGCCGATGCCGTTGAGCACGGGCTCGGTGACGGCAAGCGCGACGGCCGCCGCGACCGCGGCGTCGACGGCATCGCCTCCCGCCGCGAACATCTCGAGGGCCGCGGCGGCCGCGGTCGGCTGGCTCGTGGCCACCACCTCGTCGGCGACCACGGGCTGGCGGGTCGAGGGATACGGGAACGAACCCATCCGCTCAGCCCCGGCCGGCCGAGACCGGAGACAACGACACCGGAGACAACGACACCGGCGTCGGCTCGACCGCTCGGCCGGCGAAGTGACAGGCCACCGACTGTCCGCTCGGATGCGGTATCAGCGGCGGGTCCTCCCGGGTGCACACTTCCTCGGCAATGGGGCATCGGGTGCGGAACCGACACCCGCTCGGAGGCGAGACGGGGCTCGGGATCTCGCCTTGGAGCAGGATCCGGCGACGCCGGCGCTCGACGGGTGGATCGGGCACGGGAACGGCCGACAACAGCGCCTGGGTGTAGGGATGGGCCGGCTGGTCGTAGATCGTCGCGGTGTCACCGACCTCCACGATCCGCCCCAGGTACATCACCGCGACACGGTCGGCCATGTGACGGACGATGCCCAGGTCGTGGGCGATGAACAGATACGCGAGCCCCAGTCGACGTTGGAGGTCTTCGAGCAGGTTCACGATCTGGGCCCGGACCGACACGTCGAGGGCCGAGACCGCTTCGTCGCACACCACGAGCGACGGCTCCACGGCGAGGGCTCGGGCGATGCCGATCCGCTGACGTTGACCTCCCGAGAACTGATGGGGGTAGCGCGACATCGCGTCGGGCGGGAGACCCACGAGCTCGAGGAGGTGGGCGACACGCTCGGTCCGTTCGGATCCGCGACGACCGACGCGGTGGATGCGGAGCGGCTCGCTCAGGATGCGTCGCACCGGCATCCGGGGATCGAGGCTGCCGTAGGGATCCTGGAAGATCAGCTGCATGCGTCGGCGGGCCGACCGCAGTTCTCGACGTGGCAGGGTCGACAGGTCGATCCCCTCGAAACGCACCGACCCGCGCGTGGGCCGGTGGAGCTGCAGCGCGGCCCGCGCCGCAGTGCTCTTGCCACAACCCGACTCGCCGACGATGCCGAGTGTCTCGCCCGGCGCCATGGTCACGTCGATGCCGTCCACGGCTCGGACCCAGGAGGTGGGACGGCGCACCAGACCGCCGTCGGCCGGGAAGTTCACGGCCACGTCGCGGAGCTCGAGCAACGGACCGGCGGGGTCGGCCACCTCCTCGGGGGCGATGGCGTCGGCCGCCGGGGGAGGCGGCGACGTTTCCCGCGCCGACGGCTTCCCCACGGCCAGGCCGGAGTCGCCGGCATCGTGGGCGACGAAGCAGGCGACCGCGGCACCGGTGTCGATGGGGGCGAGTTCCGGGACGTCGACCCGACAGCGCTCCTGCACGACCGCGCACCGTTCGGCGAAGCCACACCCGCGGGGCGGATCGCGGAGGTCCGGTGGCGCACCGTCGATCGACACCAGCCGATCACCACCGCCGGGCACGTCCAGGCGGGGGAGACAGGCCAGCAGTCCGTTGGTGTAGGGGTGACGGGGCGCGGCGAACACGTCGTCGGTGCCTCCGCGTTCGACCACCTTGCCGGCGTACATCACCGCCACCCGGTCGGCGATGCCAGCCACCACACCGAGGTCGTGGGTGATGAGGACCATGGCGACGCCGAGTTCGCTGCACAGGCTCTTCATCAGTTCGAGGAACTGCGCCTGGACGGTCACGTCGAGCCCGGTGGTCGGCTCGTCGGCGAGGATGAGCCGGGGACGGCAGGCCAGCGCCATGGCGATCATCACCCGCTGACACATGCCCCCCGAGAACTGGTGGGGATAGTGGTCGTAGCGGGAGGCGGCGTCCGCGATCCCGACCATGTCCATGAGCTCCACCGCTCGTCGGCGACGCTCGGTGCCCGACAGGTCCTCGTGGATCGCCATGGGCTCTTCGATCTGTCGACCGACCGGCACGACCGGGTTCAGCGACGTCTGAGGATCCTGGAAGATCATGGCCATCTCCCGGCCCCGGACACGCTCGAGTTCGCGACGTCGCAGCAGGCGGAGGTCGCGTCCGTTCAGGCACACCGTCCCTGCCTGGACCGATCCGTTCCGGGGCAGGAGCCCCATCACCGCCAGCGCGGTCGCCGACTTCCCGCAACCGGACTCGCCGATGACGCCGAGGACCTCGCCGGCGTGCACGTGGAAGTCCACTCCCCGCACCGCGTGCACGGGACGGTCGTAGGTGTCGAAGCGGACCTCGAGTCCACGTACGTCGAGCACGGGAGTCCGGACCTCGTCCACCTCAGGACCCCCAGATCTCGGTGAGCGCCCGCATGACGTTCCCGCCGATGACCGCCCCGATCTCGTCGTCGCTGTAGCCGTGCTTGACCAGCCAGGCGACGATGTTGGGGAAGCACTCGGTGGGGTTCTCGAGCCCCTCGACGTGGGAGACCTCCTCGAAGTCCGGGCCCGAGCGGATCTTGTGTACCGACATCTGCTTGGCGAACTGATCGTGGAGCGCGACGTGGTCGCCGTAGATCGTGTCGGGGCCGAACGCCACGTGCTCGATGCCGACGAGGTCGACGCAGTAGGTGAAATGGTCCATGACCGACTCGATCGAGTGCTGCGGATGGTCGGCCGAGAGAGTGGTGTGGGGGGCAGCTTCGAGTCCGATCACGCCGCCTCTTCGAGCGCATTCGACGATGACCTCGTCCGACTTCATCCGCCTGGTCGGCCACACCCCACGAGCACCGGCGTGCGTGATGAGCACGGGATCCGTACTGAGCCGGATCGTGTCGAGCGACGTCTCGTCGCCCGAGTGGGAGATGTCGACGGCCATGCCCAGGTGGTTCATGCGTCGCACGCAGGTCTGGCCGAAGTCGGTCAGACCGGCGTCGCGGTCCTCTCGGAGCCCCGAGCCGAGGCAGTTGGCCTCGCTGTAGGCGATGCCCATCTGGCGGATGCCGAGCCCGTAGAGGACGTCGAGTCGGTCGACCTCGTTCTCGATCGGTGTCGACGCCTCGAGACCCATCACCAGCGCGACGAGCCCGTCGCGATGGGCCCGCTCGATGTCGGCCACGGTCGTGGCCAGGATGACGAAGTCCTGCTGTGCGAGGTCACACAGACGCATGCCCAGATCGAGCACCGCGTCGTTCCACTTCCAGCCCATGGTCGAGGTGACACAGGCGAAGCCGTTCATCAGGTTGTCGAACACGGCGTCCATGCCGGAACGGCTGAGGCCCTCGTAGCCGAGACGCTGGCGGGTGGTGCGGTTGTACGCGCGGACCTGGCTCATGTCGGCAGGGAACCGCACCGGGTGGTCGTGCAGGGACACGACGATGTTGTCGTCGATGAGTCGGTCGGCGCGTGCCTGTTGTTCGGTGGTCAGCCCGTTGTCGAACGCCGGGAGGCGATCGAGTTCCGGTGCCAGATCGAACGGGGCCATCTCCTCGGGATCCCCGAGATAGTCGTACGCCTGGTAGCCGTCGTAGCGCTTCGGTTTCATCGTCACTCCTGTGTGGGTGCGTCGGTCGGGGGGTGTTCTTGGGTGGCGAGCCGGGCCAGGGCGCCCAACAAGACGTCGGCGCCGGCGCCGACGTCGGCATCGTCGGTGTGCTCGTGCGCGGTGTGGCTGCGGCCGTCGCGGCAGCGGACGAAGACCATGCCGGTGGGCACGACGCGAGCCATCATCTGGGCGTCGTGCAACGCGCCCGACGGCAGGGTCGGCAGCGACACCCCGAGGGCGGTACCGGCGTCCCGGATGGCACCCTGCACCCGCTCGTCCATCCGGATCGGCGCGATGGGTTCCATCAAGTCGATCTCGAGGTCGAGACCGTGGTCGTCGGCGGACCACCGCGCCCGGTCGACGATCGCCGCATGCAGCGCCATCAGCCCGGCGGCGCTGGGATGGCGGTAGTCGAGGGAGACCCGGGCCGAGCGGGGTACGACGTTGGCGGCGCCGGGCCGCACCGAGATCGAACCGACGGTGGCGACCGACCCGGGCGCCGTGGCCGCGAGGCCGGGCAGTCCGGCCACCAGGTCGGCGGCGCCTCGGACGGCGTCACGGCGATCGTCCATGGGCCGGGTGCCTGCGTGGTCCGCCCGTCCGTGGAACGTGATCGACCCGCCTCCCATACCGACGATCGCGTCGACGATGCCCACGGCGTCGCCATCACGTTCGAGCACGGGGCCCTGCTCGATGTGCAACTCGACGAAGGCGCTCACCTCGCCCTCGGCCACAGGAGGCCGCGGCGTCGACACGTCGAGACCGGCGTCCCCGAGCGCCTCGAGGAGTGGTCGGCCGCGCCGGCTGGTGAGGGTTGCTGCCCGCTCGGGGTCGAACCCCTCCACCAGGGCCGTCGAGCCGAGCAGGTGGTCGAAGGAGCCTTCCTCGTCGGCGAAGACGACCAGGGTCACGGACCGGGCGAGGGGCACGTTCTCCTCCCCCAGACGCCGGAGGCATTCCAAGCCGGAGAGCACCCCGAGGGCTCCGTCGTAGCGTCCGCCGTCGGGAACGCTGTCGATGTGGGAGCCACACCACAGCGCGGGACCGGGCGGCCCCTCGAGGGTGGCGAAGACGTTGCCGACGGCGTCGAATCGGACCGTGAGTCCGGCGGCCTCGCACCGGTCGGTGAGCCACGCCCTCGCCCCGAGGTCGGCCGTCGAGAACGACTCCCGGTCGACGCCCCCTTCTGCGGTCGCGCCGAAGGTGGCGAGCGTGGCGATGTCGTCGAGCAGTCGGTCGAGGTCAACCTTCATGGACAGTCCTCCTGTCATCGGTTCTTGGTGTCGAGCAGGTCGCGCAGGCCCTCACCGAGGGCGTTGAACCCCAGCACGAGCAGCGCGAGCGCTCCCCCGCTGGCGACCATCAGATGGGGTGCGGTGGCCATGTACTGGCGGCTGGAGGAGAGGCTCGCCCCCCACTCGATGGTGGGCGGTTGCACGCCGAGGCCGAGGAAGCTGAGGCCCGCGGCCATGAGGATCGCGGTCGCGATCCTGAGGGCGGCATAGACCGCGGTGGGACCCAACGCATTCGGCACCACGTGGCGCACCAGCACATCGAAGGGGTGGGCGCCGATCGAACGCGACGCTTCGACGTACTCCCGGTGACGAATCGAGAGGGCGGCACTGTGGGCGAGCCGACCGAACTGGGGGATGCCGTTCACCGCCACTGCGAGGAGCACGTTGCCGGTGCCCGATCCGAGGGCCGCGACGACGGCGATCGCCAACAACACGCCGGGCAGCGCCAACAACACGTCGAAGGCCCGCATGATCACCATCTCCGGGATGCCCCGGAAGAAGCCGGCCACCACACCGGCGGAGAACCCGATGACGAGGCTGATGGCCACGGATCCGATGCCGATCAGCAACGAGATCCTGGCCCCGTACAGGAGACGCGCCAGCACGTCCCGGCCGAACTGGTCGGTTCCGAGCCAGTGGTCGGAGCCCGGCCGGGCGAGCGAGTTGGTCAGGTTCTGGTGCAGCGGATCGTGGGTCACGAGCAGTGGAGCAAGGACCGCGACCACCACGAAGCCGCCGACGATCATCGCACCGGCGGCGACCAGGGGGTTCTGACGGAGGAACGTGGCGGTGCGCCGCAGGCGAACAGCCACCCGGAGCCGCCGGACCGGCGACGCCGGTGGCCCGCCGAGGGAAGCAATGTCGGTCATCGGTCTCTCACCTCGCCACTCGGGCACGCAACCGCGGGTTCAGTGCCGTGTAGAGGAGGTCGACGCACGAGTTCAACACGACGAACCCGACGGCGATGAACAACAGCCCCGCCTGCACCACCGGGTAGTCGCGTGCCTGGACGGCGTTGACGATGTAGCGGCCGAGCCCCGGCCAGGAGAAGATCGACTCGGTGAAGACCGTGCCGGCGAGCATGTAGCCGAACTGGATGCCGGCCACGGTGACGACCGGCATCATGGCGTTGCGGAGCAGGTGCCGAGCGATCACCCGCCGGCCCGACGCCCCCTTCGCCCGGGCGGTGCGGATGTACTCCTCCTCGATCACGTCGAGGGTGCTGGCTCGGGTGACCCGGGAGATGATGGCGACCGAGGGGGCGGCGAGGGTCAGAGCCGGCAGCACGAGGTGCCTCGGCGTGGCGTCTCCCATGGTCGGGAACCACCCGAAGTTGATGGAGAACACCACGATGGCCAACAGGCCGAGCCAGTACACCGGTACCGAGATGCCCACCAGCGACACCGTCATGGTGAGGTTGTCCCACCACGAGTACCGCTTCACCCCCGCGAAGAGTCCGAGTGGGATACCGATGGCCAGCGCGAATCCGACGGCCGTGAACGCCAGTCGGGCCGTCGCACCGGCCCGCTCGACCAGGTCGGGTCCGATGGGTCGTCCGGTCTGGAGCGAGGTGCCGAAGTCGCCCGTCAACGCACCGGTCAGATAGCGGCCGTACTGCGTCACGAGCGGATCGTCGAGCCCGTACTGGCGACGGAGCGCCTCGACCGTCTCCGGGTCACCGGTCTCCTCGCCGAAGAAGGTGACGATGGGGTCGCCGGGCACGGCGCGCAACAACAAGAACACGAGAACGCTCACGGTTGCCGCCACGACGACCGCGGACACCAACGTCTTGAGGAGATGTGGGATCATGCGCCCTCCCGGGTGCGAGTGATGGACGGTCCGGTCCGACCGGTCGGGCGTCCCGTGCGGG
>JBFIHN010000108.1:0-9336 GCA_041601775.1 Acidimicrobiales bacterium | reverse complement strand
TCGTGGTCGCAGCCAAGTACGCCTTCGAGGACGTGGGCCTCCACCGCCTCCAGATCGCCATCATCCCCCGGAACGGTGCGAGCCGTCGCGTGGTCGAGAAGCTCGCTCTGCGCGAGGAGGGCGTTGCGCTGCGCTATCTCGAGATCAACGGGGTCTGGGAGGACCACGTCCGCTTCGCCATCACGTCCGAAGAGTGGGACGCTCGTCGCGGGGAGTTGTCGTCACGATGGATCGACTGATCGTCGGCATCGCTCTCGTGGTCGCCCTCACCCTCGCGGGGTGCGGCGGCGACGACACCGAGGCCGCGCCGACCACCACCGAGGCACTCCCGTCGGTCGACCACACGCCGACGACCCAGGCCCCGAACACCGGGGGCATCGAGGTCCCCGACATCCCCGGCACGTTCCCGGCGGCCATCCCGTCGCTCGGCTTCGGCATCGCGATCCCCGAGGGCTGGCAGGCCACGGTCCTGAGCGACGAAGCGATCGAGCGGCTCGAAGCGGCGACGCTCTCGCAGCCGTCGTTCCTCGACGCCGCCCGCAACGTGGCGGCATCGGGAGCGGTCTTCTACGCCGCAGGCGTCGACGACCAGGGCCGGGTGTCCGAACTCAAGGTCGACGTCCAAGACGGCGCCGACGCCTCACCCGAGGGCGTGGCCGCCCTCGCCCGGTCGGTGGCCGAGTCGGGGAAGGTCCAAGACGTCGTCGTCGTGGACGATCTCGCCAACGGGCGGATCCGCGTCGACTACCGCCTCGCCGCCGAAGCCGAAGCCGACCCCGACGCAGCGCACGGCGACGGTGCGATCGACACCATCGGCAGCCAGCTGTTCGTCCCCGACGGCGATCGCGTCTGGTCGTTCATCGTCACCAGCGAGGACGCGGCGAGCCAGGACGCGTTGTTGGCCATCTTCGAGGCCGGCATCACGTTCTGACCGGACCGGTGGCGCCTACTTGCTGGAGATCTTCTTCTGCAGTGCGGCGAGCTTCTCCTTGAACGCCGGCTGGTTCATCGACCAGACCTGCGGCTCGAGCTCTCGGTCGACCGCGACGTGGTGCTCGGCGATGTCGGCCATGGCGACGATCGACGCCTTGGTCTTCATCACCAGCGCACGGGGCGCCTCGGCCGCCTTTCGGCCCATGGCGATGGCGGTGTCGAGCAGCTCGTCGTCGGGCACGCACTTGTAGGCCAGGCCGACGCGCTCGGCCTCGCGGCCGTCCATGACCTCGCCGAGGTGGACCGCGGCGACGACCGCCTGGGGCCCGGTGATGCGTCGGAACATCCACGTGTGTCCGCCACCGGGATGGATGCCCAGTTGCAGGAACCGTGAGTCGAACCGGGCGCGTTCGGCGGCGATCCGGACGTCGCAGACGAGGGCCAGGTTGGAGCCGGCGCCGACGGCTGCGCCGTTCACGGCAGCGATCGTCGGCAGGGGGCAGCTGCCGAAGCGGAGGAAGCCCTCGTAGATCTTCTTGAGCCCGTCCTCCTTCGACGCACCCAACTGCGAGAGGTCGGCGCCCGCGCAGAACGCCGGGGGCTCGCCGGTCACCACGACCGCACCGACCGACTCGTCGGCCTCGATGGCGTCGAGGGCATCGACGATCTCGACGTTCATGTCGAGGTTGAGGGCGTTGCGCCGATCGGGGTCGTTCAGCGTGATGACGGCGACGCCGTCGGTGATCTCGGTCCGGATGTAGGTCATCGGGGCGAGTCTGTCATCCCGCTGCGGAGGGCACTCCACGGACGTGATCGCGGACCCGGCGCAGCAGGTCGGTCAACGTCACCAGGTCGTCGGGATCGAGCGCCGAGGCCAGCAGCTCGTCGAGGTCGGCCAGATGGCCGGGTGCGGCGGCGAGGACGACGTCGAGACCGGCGGGGGTGAGTGCGGCCCACAACCCACGGCGGTCCTCGGGACAGCGCTCGCGTTCGACGTGGCCTGCTGCCTCCACACGGTCGATCAGACGCGTGAGCCCGCTGGTGCTCATGGTCATCTCGCGTGCCAACTCGGTCATGCGCAGACGGTGTCCGGGCGTGCGAGCGAGCCGGATCAACACGCCAAGCCAGGGGATCGGAGCATCGGTCGACCCCAGTCGCTTGGTGAGCGCGGTCACCAACTCGTTGTGGGTCTCGACCAGCATGCCGAACGCCTCGACCCGTGGATCGTCGAGCGCCGCGAGGGCGACAGCGGACTCGGGGGTGACGGCCATGCCCCCAGGGTACGGAGTAGATGTTGCGCGCGCAACGATCCATCGCTACAGTCATTGTCACCGCAACAATCCCCCGAACAACAACACAACCAGCAACACGACCAGGAGCAATCATGAGCCCCACCCTGACCCGCACCGCCGCCGGCACCACCGTCCCCGTACCGGGCACCTACGGCATCGATCCGAGCCACAGCGCCGCCACCTTCCAGGTCCGTCATCTCGGCCTGTCGAAGGTCCGCGGCGGCTTCGAGTCGTTCTCGGGCACCGTCGAGATCGCCGACGACCCGGCGCAGAGCTCGGTCGAGGTCAGCCTCGACGCCGCCAGCTTCAGCACCGGCAACGACGACCGCGACGGCCACGTCAAGGGCGCCGACTTCCTCGACGTCGAGCAGTACCCGGTGCTCACCTACCGCTCGACCGGCGTCCGTCAGAGCGGCGACGGCTGGAAGGTGGACGGTGAACTCACCGTGCGCGACGTGTCACGTCCGGTCACCCTCGACGTCGAGTTCGAGGGCGCCGGCGACGACCCCTGGGGCAACGGTCGCATCGCCTTCGCGGCCACGACCGAGATCGACCGTGACGACTTCGGCATCACCTGGAACCAGGCCCTCGAGACCGGCGGCGTCCTCGTCGGCAAGACGGTCAAGATCGTCATCGACGTCCAGGCCGTCGCCGCGTCCTGACCCACGACGCCCCTGACCCACGACGCAACGGAGTAGGAGAGACTCGAGCCATGGAACCCATCCAGGTCAGCGAACTCAACCACGCCGTCCTCTACGTGCGTGATGTGAACGTGGCCCAGGCCTTCTACACCGAGGTGCTCGGATTCGTGGTGGTCTCGGCCGATCCCGGCGGGCGGGCGACCTTCCTGCGGGCCGGGCGGTCGCGCAACCACCACGACCTCGGCCTCCTCTCGGTCGGCCCCGGAGCGCCCCGCCCGTCCCGGGGCTCGACCGGGCTCTACCACCTCGCGTGGCGCGTCGACTCGATCGAGGAGCTGGCCCGGGCCCGTGCGGTCCTCGTCGAACGCGGTGCGCTCGTGGGCCAGTCCGACCACGGGGTGAGCAAGTCGCTCTACGCCGCCGACCCCGACGGCAACGAGTTCGAGGTCATGTACCTCCTCCCCGAAGCCGAGTGGGGCCCTGACGCGTCGTCGGCGAAGGTCGCGCCCCTCGACCTCGAGGCGGAGCTACTCCGCGTCGCGGACGATCGACGGTGACCGCTTGACGAATTCCTCGACCTCGCGTCGGTAGCGGTATTCCTGCCCGGTGCCGACGGTGCGGCGCAGGCGCAGCGCCTCGATGAAGGCCTGGACCGTTCCGGCCGAGGTGTGCGAGTAGTCGAAGCCGGCGCTGTGGAGGCGACTGTTGTCGATGCCGCGGCCGTAGCTGAGCAGGTCGACCACCTCGGGCGGGATGTCGATCCCCAGGCGCCGGAGACCGGCGGCCACGAGCCCCTGACCCACGGGGGGGAGCGGGACGGTGCGCTTGCCGCAGATCGCGGCGACCTCGCTCCAGGGGAGCAGGCCGTCCCCGGCGACGTTGAAGACGCCGGCCAGGTTCTCGTCGAGGACGAAGAGCACCGCGCGGATGACGTCGTCCTCGTGGACGAACTGGAATCGCGGGTCGAAGCCGAAGATCGACGGCACGACCGGCGCCTCGAGCATCTTCGAGAGCGGGGTCTCGATCTCGGTGCCCAGCACGTTCGAGAACCGGAGCATCGACACCGCGACGTGCGGGTTGTCGACGGCGAAGTCCCGGACGTAGGACTCGACCTCGCTGAGCGACCGCTCGACCCGGTGCCGTGGTGGGACCTGGCGGGGCGTCTCCTCGGTGAACCACACGGGGTCGCGCGGATGGCAGCCGTAGACGTAGGACGACGACTTCACCACCACGTTGCGGACCGACGAGTCGGTCGCGGCCGCGAACAGGTTCATGGTGCCGATGACGTTGATCTCGTGCATCGACCGGGCCGACATCGACGTCGAGTCGATGACGAGGAACGTGTGCACGATGGTGTCGACCTGGGTGGCCGACACGATGCGAGACAGGATCGAGTAGTTCTCGTCGCTGCGGACGTACTCGGTCCGTTCGAGTTCGACCTGTGGCTCTCGGGTGTCGAGGCCGACGATGACGTCGACCGTGGGGTCGGCCTCGAGCGCCTGGGCGACCCGTCCGCCCCAGAACGTGCCCAGGCCGGTGACCAGTACGCGTCTGCCCATCAGCGCGTCACCCGCTCCACACCGACGTGCGCTTGCGCAACATGTCGTAGAGCGCTTCCTGGATCTGTTGGCGGATGGCCTCGGACTCGTCCATCACCTTCGACCGCGAGTAGCGGGGCTGGTCGGGTGGCACGTCGAAGTACACGGGATCGAGCACGCGGAGCTTGAACTTGGCGGGGAACCACAACGCCGCGCCGAGCGGTCCCAGCAGCGATCCGAACGTCAACATGTTGGCGGTGATCGGGGCATAGGGCAGGCCCAGGGCCTTGGCCAGGGGTGCGAGGTTGGCCAGCGTCGGCATGGACTCCTCGGCGCCGACGACCGCGATCGGCACCACGGGCACGCCGGCCCGCATGGCGATCTGGACGAAGCCGCCGCGGCCGAAGCGTCGGAGCCGGTAGCGCTCGTTGAACGTCTTGCCCGGCCCCTTGGACCCCTCGGGGAAGGCCAGGACGAGCTGGTCCTGCTCGCGGAGGAGGCGGTACGCGTTGTCGGGATGGGCGAGCACGCCGCCGCTGCGCGACCACAGCGTCCCGGCCAGCGGCAGCTTCTTGAACAGCTCGTCCGCCAAGCCGTAGACCGGCCGCTCGAGCTCGGTCTCGATGCCGTGCATGATCACCGGGGCGTCGCTGGGGAGCGCGCCGGCGTGGTTGGCGACCAGCAGGGCGCCGCCGTCGCCGGGGATCTTGTCGAGTCCCTCCCATTCGGCCCGGAACCAGTGTTCGTAGAACGGGCGGAACATCGCCCGTGCCGCGGCGCGGGTGCGCTCCGAGCGGCCCCATTCGTCGACGTCGGACCGGCGGGGGTCCTCGAGCGGCTCGGACTCCGCCGCCGGCGGGGGCACCGGGACCAGATGCGCACCGGTGCGCGGGACCTCGGTGGTGGGACGGGCCATGGGGGCGATGGTACGCGTCTGTCGGGAGGTGGTGGGCATCCCTGTCCCGCACCGCGAACCGCCGGGTCGGACGGCGGCTGCCGATAGCGTCGGCTGCGTGCCTGCGCCGTCCGACACGTCACCGACCGCGCCGCGCAAGCCAGGGCTACGCGAGGCCGGCGCGGCGTTCGCAGTGCCCGAGTTCCGGCGGTTCTGGATCGGGGCGCTGGTCTCCAACAGCGGATCGTGGATGCAGAACGTCTCGGTGCCCTTCGTGCTGTACCAGATGACGGAATCGGCGACCTGGGTGGGTGTGGCCTCCTTCGCCCAGTTCTTCCCGGCCGTCTTGGCCGGCCCGCTCGGCGGGTCGATCGCCGACCGGTTCCCGCGGCGATCGGTGCTGTTGGTCGCCCAGGCCGCGATGGCGGCGGTCGCGTTGGCGCTGTGGGCGTTGTGGTCCAGCGGTGCGGCGGCGCCGTGGAGCCTCACCGTCCTGGTCGCGCTGTTGGGAGCGACCTCGGGCGTCGCCATCGGTTCGTGGCAGGCCTTCGTCTCCGAACTCGTGCCGCGCGATCTGCTGCTGAACGCCGTCACCCTCAACTCCGCCCAGTTCAACGGCGCCCGGGCGTTCGGCCCGGCCCTGGGCGGACTGGTGCTCGCGACGCTCGGACCATCGGGGGCGTTCGCGCTCAACGCCTTGTCGTTCGTCGCGGTGCTCGCCGCGTTGGCGTCGATCCCCGGGCGCCCGGCGGCGATCGACCCGGCCACCGAGCGATCGTCGGTGCTCGCCGAGACCACGGACACCATCGGCTACATCTCCCGGATGCCGGGGATCGCCGCGTGCGTCCTGGTCGTGGCCTCGATCGGATTCCTCGGGAGTCCCGTGTTCCCGTTGCTCGCCGTCTTCGCCGACGAGGTGTTCGCGGTCAGCGACTCGTTGTACGGGCTCCTCGGCGCCGCGTTGGGCATCGGCGGCGTGTTGGCGACGCCGTTCGTCGCCGGGCGGGGGAGCGGCCTGCTCCGCTCGACGCTGGTCGGACGGGGCCTGGCCGTCTACGCCCTGTCGCTGGTGGCGTTCGCGTTGTCGCCGGTGTTCCCGATGGCCGTGGTGTCGCTCGCCGTCGCCGGCGGTGCCTACCTCGCGGTCGCTTCGACCCTGAACACGACGATCCAGATCCAGGTGGCCGAGGAACGGCGAGGCAAGGTCCTCGCGCTCTACGTCATGGGCCTGACCAGCAGCTATCCGATCGGTTCGTTGGTGCAGGGCGCCATCGCCGACCTGGTGGGTGTCCGGGCCGTGACCGCGCTCGCGGGCGGCGGGCTCCTGCTCGTGTGGCTGCGCATCCGGGCATCGGGCCGGTTCGCGATGATGGACCGGGCAGGCGACGACGCCCTGGGTTGACCGGCGTGGGGGGCGGTCACGTGGCCTCCCGTTCGAGGCCGGGGCGACACGTCGCGCGCCCGGGACACCACGAACAATGGGCGCCGGTCCGGAGGCGCGTGGGAGCGGTGCCCCAACGGGTCTCGATCATGGCGGTGACGGTGCGCACGACCCGTTCGGTCGCGGCCTCGAGCACGCCGGCGGTCACGGTCTCGGCCACCGGTTGGCCCGAGTCGAGGTACATGGTGGCCAGCCGACGGGGCGGCAGGCCGATGCGCAAGGTGTCGATGAGCGCGTAGAAACGCAGGTCGTCGACATGGTGCGGATGGGCGTTCCCGGTCTTGAGGTCGATGATCACCTTCCCCGCCCGCAAGGCCTGGCCGAGCGTCAGGTCGGGTCGGCCCGAGAGCACGATCCGGCCGCCGCAGAGGTCGGCTCGGCTCCGGCCGTCGATGACCGGCCGCCAGCGTGGTTTCAGGGGCGGGAAGCACTCCTCGAAGGCGGTCACCAGGTCCACCGAGGCGCTCCGCAGTTCGGCCAGGTCGACGGTCGTGAGCGTCCGCAGGAACGTGCCGGCCGAGCCGTATTCGTCCTCGAGGAGGTGGTCGATGGCGGCGTCGACGGCTCGCCCGGGCTCCACCGGCCCTCGCCAGTTCAGCGTCAACTCGATGGCCTTGTGGCTCACCGTGCCGCGCACGGCGGGGATGCTCCAGGAGAAGGGCGTGTCGAGCTGGGCCTGCCACCGGCCCGGGCAGGCGTTGAACGCGGCGAGGGGGGTCTTGCCGACCCAGAGGTCGGCGCCGTCGGGGATCAGCGTGCTGACGTCGGCCAGGCGTTCCTCGAGTTCGGCGCGCAACGCGGTGGCGATCTCGGGGCCGAGGTCGGGGGCGTCGTCGTGGTGGCGACCGAGGAGGTCGATGACCCGTTGCTGCGCCGGCCGGTACTCGAGCGTGGGTGCGGTGGGTTCGCTCATGCGGTGACGATCGCACGAGGGGGGTGACAGGAATCCGTCCGGGGTTCTTGTCACCGGGGGTGGGGATGATGGTCTCGATGTCCTCCCCGCTCGCCTTCGCCCATGCGGTCCGCACGCTCAGCGAGTCGTCACGCCTCCAGGGTCTCGACGTGCCGATGTTCCGCAGCCCTCCCCGCTCACCCACGGCCGTCCGGACGGTGCGCCGCACCCGTCGCGGGGTCACCATCGCCGTCGTCGTGGCCGACCGGCCCTGGACCAACGTCCTCGCCGACCTCATCGACGGCATCGTGGTCGTCAACCACCTCGACGGTCGGGAGGCGATCCGGTGTCGGACCGCGCTGTGGTCGGCGCTCGAACGCGACGAGGTGCTGGCCGCATGATCGGCGCGACCGGTCGCGTAGCGTCACGCCCGATGGAGTCGTACCGGATCATCGCCAGCCACGCCGACCTCGACGGTGTGCCGGTCGAGTTCTCCTATGCCGACGTGTTCGTGGTGCTCCGCGACGGCGCACCCGATCCCGCGCCCACCGACTGGGAGGCGCAGATCCACACCGACCGTGCGGTGTCGATCGCCCAGGCCCGCCACGACCTCGCGTTCGAGGTCCCCGACGGCACGTGCCTGCGTGGCACGGCGATCGTGCGCTTCACCGACGGGCACCGCCACCTGTTCCGCGGCGACGGCGACCTCGACGGCTTCGTGGCCGTCAGCCCCGAAGACCGGCGATGACCATGTCGAGGACGTCGTCGACCAGGCGGTCGACTCCGGTCTGATCGAAGCCGAAGTCGAGGCTCAGTGCGGTGGCGCACCCGTGTACCGCCGCCCACACCGCCAACGATGCCGCGGCCGCATCGGTGGCCGTGAACTCGCCCGACGCGATCCCGCGCTCCAGGGGTTCGGCGGCGGCCAGGAAGACCTTGGTGGCCATGGGGAGTTCGTGTTCGACCCCGGTGCCGCCGACGTCGGGCGGGTACAGGAACAGCACCTTGAACAGGTTCGGTTCGTCCAACGAATAGTCGATGTAGGCCCGGCTGAGGGCGCGGACCCGCGCGGCCGGTTCTCGTGCGGTGACCCCGTCGAAGCGGGCCATGAGCGCCGCGAACTGCCGTTCCGCCAGCGCCCGCCGGAGGTCTTCGAGGTTCTCGACGTAGCCGTACAACGCCGGCGCGGTCACCCCGAGCTCACGGCCGAGTCCGCGCAACCCGAGCGCGTCGACGCCCTCCTCGCGCACGATGCGCTCGGCGACGTCGACGATCCGTTCGCGGGAGAGGCCGGGGTCGGTCACGACCGCGAGTTTACGGCGTTTAGAGGCGTGGCCGGTCAGATGGAACGGTCGGCCTCGGCCCAGTAGGGGGCGCGGAGGTCGCGCTTGGCGACCTTGCCCACCTCGCTGCGGGGCAGTTCGTCGACGATCTCGATGCGTCGCGGACGCTTGTAGCCGGCGAGCAGCGCGCGGCACCGGGCGTCGAGGTCAAAGGCGAGGTCGTCGGGTGCGTTCGGGGCCTCGACGATGGCCAGCACCGACTCCCCGAACTCGTCGTCGGGGATGCCGAACACGGCGGCGTCGTCGACGCTCGGGTGGTCGGCGAGCACCGACTCGATCTCGGCCGGGTAGATGTTGACGCCGCCGGAGATGATCATGTCGATCTTGCGGTCGGACAGGTACAGGAAGCCGTCGTCGTCGA
>JBFIHN010000107.1:0-9366 GCA_041601775.1 Acidimicrobiales bacterium | reverse complement strand
CCGGCGGCACGCTCGGCGGTACGGGCCTCGGCCTCGCTGAACGCCTCGTTGTGCGGGCCCGTGTCCGACGCGCCGTGCAGGTAGCGCGACACCGTCTCGACACCGGCGGAGATGAACACGTCGCCCTCGCCGGCCTTGATGGCGTGGGCAGCCATGCGGATGGTCTGGAGCGACGACGAGCAGTAGCGGTTGACGGTGACGCCGGGGACGTCGTCGAGGCCAGCCATGAGCGCAGCGACGCGGGCCAGGTTGTAGCCGGCCTCGCCGGCGGGCTGACCGCAGCCCAACATCACGTCTTCGACGAGTGTGGGATCGAGGTCCGGGACCTTGCTGAGGACGTCCTTGAGGACGAACGCGGTGAGGTCGTCCGGGCGGACATCGACGAGCGAGCCCTTGTTGGCCCGACCGATCGGGGTGCGGGACGTGGCGACGATGACGGCTTCTGGCATGGCGGAACTCCTGTGTCGTGACGTGGATTCAATGCGGGTGTGCGTGCGGATGCCCACCATTGCGCGTGTTCAGCCATCTGGCCAATCCCTGCGCATTGGAGTGCACGCCGGACAGCGTCTCCAGCCGTTGTCTCGCGACCGGGTCCATGCCGTCGTCGTCGGAGACCCCGAAGGCCGCCTCGAGTGCCTCGGTGATGTCGCGGTCCTCCTGCCAGGCCCGTTCGGCGACCTCGGCCCAACGGCGCAGCGTGTGCTCGGCCTCGACGAGGATCTCGGCGGGATCCGGCACCAGGCCGTAGTGGGCCAGGGCGATGCCCGACGGCGATCGATCGGCGAACTTGTGCAGCGATGCGATCGCCTGCTCGAGGTCGAAGTCCGGCGGCGGAGTGGCCGGGCGCAGGATCCCGACGTCGGGGAGCCGCACACCCACGGCGTCACCGGCGAAGAGCAACCCCGACTCGGAGTCGTGCAGCGCCAGGTGGTGCTTGGCGTGGCCAGGAGAATCGACGGTCGTCAGCGAGCGGTTCGAGGAGACCTGGATCTCCTCGCCGTCGTCGAGCACGTGGATTCGAGCCGCGTCGGTCGGGTCCAGACGTCCGTAGAGCGAGTCGAGCAGGTCGCCGTAGACCTGGGCGGCGGAGTTCACGAGTCGGGTCGGGTCGGCGAGGTGGCGCGCACCGCGCTCGTGGACATAGACCGTCGCATTCGGGAAGGCACGGGCGACGTCGCCCACCCCACCGGCGTGATCGAGGTGGATGTGGGTGACCACGATCCCCGCCAGGTCGTCGGCTCCCACGCCCAACGAGGTGAGCGACTCGAGGAGGGTGTCGACCGACGACTGTGATCCGGTCTCGACCAGCACCGGGGCTTCGCCCTCGACCAGGAAACCGGCGGTGACCCGCTCCCATCCGCCGAGCAACGTGTCGATCTGGACGACTCCGGGTGCGATCCGTTCCGACATGCGTGCGCTCCTGCTCCCGGCGACAGCGGTACCTTCGGCTCCGTGGCGGAACCTAGTCCCACCTTCTCCGTCTCGGAGCTGGCCGACACGATCGGTGCGCGTCTGCGGTCGGCGTTCCCGGACGAGATCTGGGTCCGAGGCGAGATCGTGAACCTCTCGCGCGCCCCGTCGGGTCACGTGTACTTCTCCCTCGCCGACGACGGCGGCGGAGACGGGGACGACAGCGCGGACGGACGACCGAGTGGATCCACCGCCGCACAACTCTCGGTGATGCTGCGTTCTCGGGACAAGGAACGGGTCAACCGCTTGTTGATGAAGGCGGGCGGCAACGTCCGGATGACCGACGGCACCGACGTGCGGATCCGCGGACGCCTCGACTGGTACGCCCCCCGTGGCCAACTGCAGTTCCGCATGGTGTCGATCGACCCGGCCTTCACCCTCGGGCAGCTGGCGGCGGCCCGAGCGGCGCTGCTGGACCAGCTCCGGAGCGAGGGCCTCGTCGGCCGCAACCGCTCGATCCCCATGCCGCTGCTCCCCTTGCGGATCGGCGTCGTCACGTCGTCGGGGAGTGCGGCAGAGGCCGACGTCCTCGACGAACTCGACCGGTCGGGGTTCGCGTTCCACGTCCGGGTGGCCGACGTCCGCGTCCAGGGGCCCGAGGCCGCCGGGTCCATCGCCGGTGCCATCCGCTGGTTCGCCGACCGGACCGGCGACGCCGTCTACGACGTCTTGATCGTCGCCCGGGGCGGCGGCGCGGCGACCGACCTGGCCGCGTTCGACCACGAACTCGTCGCCCGGGCCGTGGCCGAGTCCCCGATCCCGGTGATCACCGGCGTCGGGCACGAGACCGACCGCACCGTCGTCGACGAGATCGGCCACGCGGCGGCGAAGACCCCGACCGCGGCGGCCCAGTTGGTGGTCGCCGTCGTGGCCGCGGCCAGAGACCGAGCCGAGGGGGTGTTCGCGTCCGTCATCGCGACCGCAGACGGTCGTCTGCGGCGCGAGAGCGAGCACCTCGACCGACTCGCTGCTCGGGCCTCCACCGGCGCGATCGGCGCGACCCGAGCCGAGCAGAACCGGATCGGACATCTGGCCGACCGTCTGGCCCGAGCCAGCACGGGGCGACTCGACCGCGGCCTGGGAGCGCTCGACGACTGCGGTCGTCGACTCCGATCGGCCTCACGTCGCGCCGTCGACGACGCCGAGCGGCGCCTCGCTCACCTCGCCGGCCGGAACGCGGCCGTCGACCCGATCCGGACGATGGCCCGCGGGTGGTCGATCACGCGGACGGCCGACGGGTCGGTGCTACGTTCCGCCGGCGACGCGCCGCCCGGGTCGGAGCTGTTGACCACCCTGGCCGACGGGACCATCCACTCGACCGTCGTCCCCTCCGACGGAGACTCCTGATGACCGACACCCTCGACCCCGTGCCCAGCGGCTACGCCGAAGCCATCGAGGAACTGGAGTCCATCCTCCGAGAGATCGAGGACGACGACGTCGACGTCGACCTGCTCGCCGAACGGGTGTCGCGAGCGGCTGGGCTGATCGAGTTCTGCCGCGACCGCATCGTCGCGGCTCGCGCCGCGGTCGACGACGCGACCGCGGACCCCGACGACGACACCTGAACCGGCGTCAACGCAGGGTGAGCGACCGGAGGATCTCCACCAACTGGCGCGGGTCGGCACCGCGGATCTCGACGAAGCTGGTGTCTGTCATCCGGGTGCGGATCGCCGACACCCGGAAGTCGGGGTCGAACCACGTCTCCTCGAACCCGTCGACCTCCACCAGCACCGCGCCACCACCGTCGAGTTCTGCCGGCCCACCGACGGTGACCTCGGCGACCTCGATCAGGTCGGCGCCGTCGGAGTAGAAGCGCACGGTCTCCGAGGCACCGGTCGTGCCCGCGTTCGACGCGCTGGTGCGGAAGACCGTCCCGTCCAACGTGTAGGCGTCGGGCAGCACCACATCGGTACGCAACCGGGCGATGGTCTCCTCGTCGGCAGCGACGGCGACGGTCGACAGGAGGACGTCGAGTTCGGCGACGTCGCCGATCTGGGGCGTCGGGTCGAATCCGGCCGGGTCGAGGTCGGGATCGACCTCCACCGACGTCGCGGTGCGCTCCGACACCAGGCTCCCGCCGATCTCCCACCGCTCGTGGAGCACCAGACCGCGACCGTCGATGCACACCTCGGTGCGCTCGTCTCCGGGCGGGGCGACCGAGCCGCTCGTGAGCGGTGCCCCGGTCACGAACACCGAGCACGGCGTCCCGGCGTACTCGGCCTCACCCGCGACCTCCGCGAATCCGAGGGCGATCATCGTCGCCATCGCCGTCAACGGATGCTGGTCGTACGCGGCGCGGTGCAGTTGGGGCTGGATGGCGAACCAGGCGTTGCGGTCCAGGAGATACGTGTACAGCTGCGTGGCCGACGTCGCCGACCCACTGACGAGGACATCGTCGCGGTCGCTCACGATCAACGACTCGTACGGGCGACGGACCGCCCACGTCTCCCGCCGCTCGAGCGCGTTCTCCACGATGTCGTAGACGATGCGATACGAGGCCGGGCGGTCCTCCGGCAGCGGTTCCACCGTCAACGCGGCCAGGTCGACCGGTACCGGGACCGGCTGCGTCGTCGACGTGGTCGTCGATCCCGTCGTCGGTGCGCTCGTCGCGGTGGGGGCCGGCCCGGAGCCGTCGTCGCCCGTCCGCGCGACCACGGCGAGCAGTCCTGCACACACGACCAGGGCACCGAGGAGCGGGACTGCGGCGGGGATCCGCCACTGGCGCGCGAGCCGATCCGGGCGTTGGGGCATCCGACAAGCTTGCCAGCCTCGTAGACACCGGAATGCTCGAGCGCGGGAACGATCCGGCCATCGCCTGCGAACCCGTCGTCAGACCCCCGTAGGCTCCCTCACCATCATGGCTGTCCCTCCGACCCGCAACGCCGTCGCCGTCCCGCCCAGCCTGGCCCAGGTCGCGAGGCTCGTCGAGGGACGGCTCACCACGGTGCTCGACCAGGAGACCGAGCGGTGGACCGCCATGACGCCCGAGCTGGCGGCGCCGCTCGACGCGCTGCGCATGCTCGTCATGGCCGGTGGCAAACGCCTCCGTCCCGCCTTCTGTTACTGGGGTTTCGTGGGGGCGGGCGGCGACCCGGACGATCCGACGGTCATCGACGCCGGTGCGGCGTTCGAGTTCCTCCAGGCGTTCGCGCTGGTGCACGACGACGTGATGGACGGCTCGTCCACCCGTCGGGGATTCCGGACCGCCCATCTCGCATTCAGCGACCGCCACCAGACCGAGATGTGGCGCGGCGAGCGTCGGCGCTTCGGCGAAGGTGTTGCCATTCTCATCGGCGACCTCGCCCATGTGTACGCCGACGTGCTGCTGCGCACCGTGCCGACCGATGTACTCCGCGTCTGGGACGAACTGCGGATCGAACTCAACATCGGCCAGTACCTCGACATCCTCGGCACCGCCCGCGGCGACGTCGACCCGGAGTCGGCCCGTCGCATCGCTCGCTACAAGTCGGGCAAGTACACGATCGAACGACCGCTCCACGTCGGCGCTGCCGTGGCCGGTCGCTTCGACGAACTCCAGGTGCCGCTCTCGGCCTACGGCGACCCGCTCGGCGAGGCGTTCCAGTTGCGCGACGACATCCTCGGCGCATTCGGCGAGTCGACGCTGACCGGCAAGCCCGTGGGTGACGACCTCCGCGAGGGCAAGCCCACACCGCTGCTCGCGATCGCCAACCAGCAGGCCGATGCCGCGCAGGCAGAGGTGCTGTCGCGCATCGGTGCCGACGACCTCACCGACGACGAGATCGCCTCGATCCAGGGCGTGCTGATGGCCACGGGCGCGGTCGAGGTCATCGAGGACGACATCCGTCGCCTCACCGACAGTGCCCTCGAGGCCATCGCTGACGCACCGGTCACGGCCGAGGCCAAGGAAGCGCTCGTCGACCTCGCTCGCTTCGTCGCCTGGCGCGACGCATAGCGCATGCGCGTCGTGGTGGTCGGCGCAGGCCTCGGTGGGCTGAGCGCTGCCGCGCACCTCCGCGGGCGCGGCCACGACGTCCTCGTCGTCGAGCGCGACACCGGACCGGGCGGGCGGAACGGCCTGCTCGAACTCGACGGCTACCGGTTCGACACCGGCCCCACCGTCTTCACCATGCCGGACCTGCTGCGGGAGTCCTTCGACGCGCTCGGCGTCGAGATGAACGACTTCGTGACGCTGCAGCCGGTCGACCCCATGTACCGGGCCACCTACCACGACGGCTCGGAGCTGCGGGTGTGGCACGGACGCGAGCGGATGACCCGGGAGATCCGCGAGGTGTGCGGTGCCGACGCTGCGGTGCAGTTCGGACGCTTCGCCGACTGGCTCCGCCAGCTCTACGAGATCGAACACGACCGGTTCATCGACGCCAACTTCGACTCGCCGCTCGACCTCGCCTGGCCGATCGGACCCGCACTCCGGCTGCTCAAGCACGGCGGGTTCGGCAAGCTCGCGAAGCGGGTGGGCTCGTACTTCGACGATCACCGGCTCCAGAAGATCTTCAGCTTCCAGTCGATGTACGCCGGTCTCGCGCCCTACGAAGCGCTGGCCCTCTACTGCGTCATCACCTACATGGACTCGATCGAGGGCGTCTATTTCCCGGTGGGCGGGATGCATGCCGTCCCGCTCGGCATGGCCGCCGCACTCGAGCAGGCGGGGGTCGAACTGCGATACGGCGTCGACGTCGAGCGCATCGTCCTCGCCGATGGCGCCAGCGGGCGCGTGCGGGGCATCCGTGATGCCGACGGCACGTTCACCGAGGCCGACGCCGTCGTCTGCAACCCCGACCTCCCGGTGGCGTATCGGACGCTGCTGCCCGGGTTGAAGCAACCCTTCGCCACCCGCCACGGCCACTACTCGCCCTCGTGTGCGCTGTGGCATGTCGGCGTGAAGGGGACCATGCCGCCCGAGGTCGCCCACCACAACATCCACTTCGGCGAGCAGTGGGACGAGTCGTTCCGTGACCTGCTGCACCGCGGTCAGCTGATGAGCGACCCGTCCATCCTCGTCACCGTCCACAGTCTCGACGAGCCGTCGCTCGTTCCCGACCGGGGCGACGGCGTCGACCGGCACTCGCTCTACGTGCTCGAACCCGCGCCGAACCTCGACGGATCGATCGACTGGTCGCGCGAGCGTGACCGCCTGCACGCCTCGTTGCAGTCGCGGGTCGCCGCGCACGGCTACCCCATGGACATCGAGGTCGAGGCGTTCGTCGATCCCAGCGACTGGGAGGCGCAGGGGATGGAGCGGGGCACGCCGTTCGCGCTGTCGCACAAGTTCCGCCAGACCGGCCCCTTCCGGCCCAACAACGTGACCAAGCACGCGCCGGGGTTGGTGTTCGTCGGCTCCGGCACGGTGCCCGGCGTCGGCGTCCCGATGGTCCTCATCTCCGGCAAGCTCGCGGCCGAGCGGGTCGACGGGTTGGACCGATGAGCAACCGGGTCACCCTCGAGGCGAGCTACGAGCACTGCCGCAAGCTCAACAAGGCCAACGGCACGACGTACTACTGGTCGACGACGGTGCTGCCCAAGGTCAAGCGCCACCACGTCCATGCGCTGTACGGCTTTTGCCGGTACGCCGACGACATCGTCGACGACCTGGGCGACACCCCGACCGAGGTGCGGGCCAGGGCGCTCGCCGACTTCGGTGATCGCTTCTTCCTCGACCTCGAGGCCGGCGACTCGGACGACCTGGTGCTCAAGGCCATGGTCCACACCGTGCGCGCGTTCCGCATCGACCCCGACTGCGTCCGACGGTTCCTCCACTCGATGACGATGGACCTCACCGTCGAGAGGTACGAGACCTACGAGGACCTCCTCGGCTACATGGACGGGTCCGCTGCCGTCATCGGCGAGATGATGCTCCCCATCCTCGAACCCCTCGACCCCGCGGCCACCGAGCCCGCCCGCGACCTGGGCAACGCGTTCCAGCTCACCAACTTCCTGCGCGACATCGACGAGGACCTCGATCGGAACCGGATCTACATCCCCCAGGAGGACATCCGACGCTTCGGTGCCGAGTCGGCGTTCGTCGACCGAACGGCGACGCCGGAGTTCCTGGCCTTGATGCGTTTCGAGATCGACCGCACCCGCGAGCTCTACCGCCGAGCCGACGCCGGTCTCGAGCTCCTGCCCGGTCGATCCGGACGGTGTGTCGGTGCAGCCCGGCTGCTCTATGCCCGCATCCTCGACGAGATCGAAGCCGTGGATCTCGACGTCTTCTCCACCCGCGCCCGCGTCCCCACCTGGCAGAAGGTGACCACCGCCGCTCGCGCCCTCCTGCTCGGGTGACCACCCCCACCACACGGGTTCTGGGTGCAACATGGGGATCCTGACGGGCAGATCGCGCACCCAGAACGGGACTGGGATGAGGAGTGGGATGAGGAGGATGGGGAGGACGGGGGCGTTTGCCGCGTTCGGGGTCATGGCGCTGAGCCAGATCGCCATCCCCTTGACCGACGATCGGGCGACGATCGAGTGGCTGTCCTCCCTCGTGGTCACGGCGTTCTTCGCGACGTCGCTGCTGCTCGTCGTGCACCACTGGGGGGCGCGACGGGCGCTCGCCAGCGCGGCGTTCGTCGTCGTGGCCACGCTCGTGGTCGAACGGGTCGGGAGCGCGACGGGCTTCCCCTTCGGGGACTACGACTACTCCGGGGCGCTCGAGCCCACGATCCGGTCCGTGCCGGTCATCGTGCCGCTGGCATGGTTCGCCATGGGTGTTCCCGCGCTCGAGGTCGGACACCGCATCGCCCGCTCCCGCGCGGGTGCCGTCGTCGTCGGGGCCATCGCGCTGACCGCATGGGATCTGTTCCTCGACCCGCAGATGGTCGACAACGGCTACTGGCACTGGGCCGTCGACGGCCCCTACGACGGCATCCCGCTGTCCAACTACCTGGGGTGGCTGGGCGTCGGACTCGTGGTTCTCGCCGTCGTCGAAGGGCTCCGGCCGGTCCGGCGATGCATCAGCACACCGCTCGTGGCGCTCTACTCGTGGTGGGCGGTGATGAACACCGTGGGGTTCATCGTGTTCTTCGACAAGCCGTTCGTCGGTGTCGTCGGCGGGCTCGCCATGTGCTCCGTCGCCGCAGCCGCGTGGCGTCGTCCGCAACGGGACCACGAGGTCGCCCGTGGCTGAGATCGCTCATGGCTGAGGTCGTCGTCATCGGCGCCGGAGTCGGCGGGCTCGCGGCAGCGATCCGCGTCGCCGCTGCGGGTCACGACGTCACCGTCGTCGAACGCCTCGGCCACGTGGGCGGCAAGCTCGACGAACACCGGGCCGAGGGGTTCACCTGGGAGACCGGGCCGTCGCTCCTCACACTTCCCCGCGTGTTCCACGACCTCGCCGCCGTCGCCGGGCGCGACCTCGGCGACCTCGTCGATCTCGTCCGCCTCGACCCGATCTGTCGCTACCGGTTCGCGGACGGAACGGGCTTCGACCACCGCGCCGACCTCGACGCGGCAGCTGCCGAGGCCGAGGCCCTGGCACCCGGCGCGGGCCGGCAGTGGCGACAGTTCCTCCACGGCGCCGAGACGGTGTGGAACGTGTCCGAACGCACCTTCTTCGCCGGGCCCATGGCGTCGCCCATCGAGCTGCTGCGCCGGATGCGGTCGCCCCGTGACCTCGCCGCCATCGACCCGCTGCGCACACTCCACGGGCGTGCGTCGGCCACCTTCGACGACCCGCGCCTCGTCCGGTGGGCCGACCGCTACGCTACCTACTCGGGGTCGTCGCCGTTCGCCGTGCCCGCGACCCTGCGCTGTATCCCCCACCTCGAGCAACACCAGGGCGCCTGGTATGTCCGCGGCGGGTTGGGGAGGCTCGCCGCCGCCCTGGGCGACCTGGCAACGGGCCTCGGTGTCGACATCCGGACCGGCTGCGACGTCGAGAGGATCTGCCGCACCGGT
>JBFIHN010000106.1:0-9421 GCA_041601775.1 Acidimicrobiales bacterium | reverse complement strand
GGCCGAGCTGTTCGGTCGTCGTCACGTCTCCCGCGACGACGGCCGCCGACAGGTCCTCGTCTTCGGCGGATCGCTCGGAGCCCTGTCGATCAACCGTGCGACCGTGGCGGCGGCCGAGCGCTGGGCTGGTCGGTCCGACCTGGCCGTACACCACGTGGTCGGCCGCCGGGACTGGCCGACGCTGGCCAAGCCGACGCTGGCCGACTCGACATCCGGCGACGCCCTCGAGTATCGAGCCGTCGAGTACGAAGACGACATGCCGCACCAGTTGGCTGCGGCCGACCTGGTCGTGTGTCGAGCCGGTTCGGGGACGTGTTTCGAGCTGGCGGCCACCGGCCGGCCCGCGGTCATCATCCCGTCGCTCGTGACGACCGGAGGCCAACAGGTCGCCAACGCCGAACGGGTCGCTGCGGTCGGCGGCGCCGTGGTCATCCGCGACGACGAACTCGACGGCGACCGACTGGCCGCGGTCGTCGACGAACTCCTGGACGATCCCGGCCGCCTGGCGCAGATGTCCGAACGGATGGGCTCCCTCGCCACGCCGGGGGCCGCCGCGGCCGTCGCCGAACTGGTGGAGCACCATGGCCGCCGGCGCTGATGTCGTCGTCGCCCTCGCCGGTCTCGAGCGCATCCACGTCGTGAACGTCGGGGGTGCCGGCATGAGCGCCATCGCGACGGTGCTCGCCCAGCGCGGACACCGGGTGTCCGGCGTCGACGCCAAGGACACGCCCTTCGTCGCACCGCTCCGTGACCTGGGGGTCGACGTGGTGATCGGGCCGTCGCACCCGGCAGCGGCCTCCGCCGACCTGGTCGTGACCTCGACGGCCACGCCTGCCGACCACCCGGATGTCGTGGCGGCCACGGCGAGCGGCGGTGCGGTCGTGCACCGCAGGGACGCGCTCGCGGCCATCTGCGCCGATCGCCAGGTGACCGCCGTCGCCGGAACCCACGGCAAGTCCACCACCGCCGCGATGGTCGCCACCATCCTCGACGGTGTGGGAGACGGGGCGGGTCACCTGGTCGGCACGCGTATCACCGGCCTGGGGACCAATGCCGACTGGCGTACGGGGCCAGGGTTCGTCGTGGAAGCCGACGAGTCCGACGGCACCTTCCTCCGCCTGGGCGCGACCCACGCGATCGTGACCAACCTCGAGGCCGACCATCTGTCGTTCTGGGGGAGCGAGGCGGCCCTGGTCACGGCCTTCGAGGCGTTCGTCTCGGCGCTCCGCGGCGCGGCGATCCTCTGTGTCGACGATCCGGGGTCGCGGGCGCTGGCGGCCCATGCCTCCCGCGCCGTCACCTACGGGACGTCCGAGGTCGCCGATTTCCGTGTCACCGACGTGGAACCGGTGGGCATCGGCGTGGGGTTCGTGCTCGAGCACGCCGGTCGGCGGGTGCCGGTGACGGTGCCGTCGGCGCCGGGGGTCCACAACGCACGCAATGCCGCCGGTGCCATCGCGGCCGCCGTCGTCACCGGGGTGGATCTGGCCGACGCCGCCGTCGCCATCGGTGCCTTCGCCGGGGTGGCCCGCCGCTTCGAGGTGCGGGGAACCGCCGGCGGCATCACGTTCGTCGACTCCTACGACCACCTGCCGACCGAGGTCGCGGCTGCGCTCGACGCCGCCCGGTCGGGTCCCTTCGACCGCGTCGTGTGCGTCTTCCAACCGCACCGGTACACGCGCACCCGCGATCTCGCGCCGACCTTCGCCGACGCCTTCGTCGCCGCCGACGTGCTCGGTGTCACCGACCTGTATCCCGCGGGAGAGGCGCCGATCCCGGGTGTGTCCGGACGCCTGGTGTACGACGCGGTGGTCGCGGCGCACCCCGACGCCGGCGTCGACTACCTGGTCGATCTCGACGCAGCAGCCACGTGGCTCGTCGACACGCTCCGTCCCGGCGACTGCTGCATCACCCTGAACGCCGGCGACCTCACGACGGTCCCCGACGTGGTGATCGAACGACTCGAGCGGGGCCGATGAGCGCGCCCGACGTCGTCGACGCCGCCCTCGACCGACTCGGCGACCGGCTCGGCGACCGGGTCGTGCTCGACTGGCCCATCGCCCTGGCCAGTACCTACCGGGTGGGCGGCCCGGCCGCGGCGATGCTGGTGGCAGACGATGTCGCTGACCTGGTGTTCCTCTCCGAGACGGTGCAGGCCACCGGTGTCGACGTGTTGGTGGTCGGCAACGGATCGAACCTGCTCGTCGCCGACCGCGGGTTCCCGGGGATCGTCGTCCGCCTCGGCGCCGGCCTGGGCACCGTCGTCATCGACGGCACCTCGGTCGAAGCCGGTGGTGCGGCCCTGTTGCCGGTGGTCGCTCGTCAGACGGTCCGCGCCGGTCTCACGGGGTTCGAGTGGGCCGTCGGCGTCCCCGGATCCATCGGCGGTGCCGTCCGGATGAACGCCGGGGGCCACGGTTCGGAGATGGCTCGTTCCCTGCGGAGGGTCCGCGTGTTCGACCTGCGGACGGGGGAGGATGTGCACGTGTTGCCCGCTGCCCTGGACCTGCGTTATCGCCGGTCGTCGATCGCCAGCGGCCAGATCGTCGTGTCTGCGCTGCTCGAGCTCGAGATCGGTGACCGCGCGGTCGCCGAGGCCGAGCTGTCGGACATCGTCCGCTGGCGCCGGGCCAACCAACCCGGCGGCCAGAACGCCGGCTCGGTCTTCACGAATCCGGCCGACGACTCCGCCGGTCGCCTGATCGAGGCCGCGGGGTGCAAGGGGCGGCGTCACGGCACCGCGTCGGTCTCCGACAAGCACGCCAACTTCATCCAGGCCGACCCCGGCGGCCGTGCCGACGACGTGTTCGCCCTGATGGTCGAGGTCCGCGACGCCGTGGCCGCGGCCACGGGCGTCCGACTGCACCCCGAGACCGTGCTCGTGGGGTTCGACTCCGAGATCTTCCGATGACGCCGCCGTCCCTCGACACCGGTACGGCCACCGCAGACGAACTGGCCGACGTCGTGGTCGACCCACGGCTGCGGGCACGACGGATCGCGGTCCGCCGGGACGTCGGACGACGGCGCCTGCATCGGCTGATCGTGCTCGTCGTCGTCGCCGCCCTGGCCTTGACCACGGTCATCGTGGTCAAGAGCCCGGTCCTCGACGTCGACGAGATCGCGGTCAACGGTGCACGGGCCAGCGATGCGGCCGCGGTGACCGACGCCGCCGGCATCGACATCGGCTCGGCGCTCCTCCTCGCCGACCTCGAGGCCGCGCAGCGTTCGATCGAGGCACTGCCCTGGATCGAGGAGGCGACCGTCACCCGTGACCTGCCCGGCGGTCTGGTGATCGACGTGATCGAACGCACGCCATCGGCCGTGGTCGCCTCCGGGGCGTCGGCCGTCCTCGTCGACCCCGACGGTCACGTGCTCGCCGCTGCCGATCCGGCCACCTACCCGGCCGCGGTCGCGGCCTTCCCGCCCTTCGTCCGTGTCGTCGCCGACCCCGCGCCCGACGCAGCGGCACTCCCCGGGCCCGGCGGCCGGGTGGCACCGACGCTGCTCGACGCCATCGGTATCGCCGAGCGGTTGCGCGGCAACCCGGCCAACGTCGTCGCTGCGGTGCATCTGTCCCCGTCGCTGCGCCTCGAACTCGCCGGCGGTGGCATCGTCGATTTCGGCGACGGCGACGGGATCGACGCCAAGATCGATGCGTTCCGAACCATCCATGCCCGGGTCGACCAGACGTGCATCGCCGTGCTCGACCTGCGGGTACCCACCCGACCGGTGTTGACCCGGGACGAGCCGTGCTCGTAGCGTTCAACCCCACAGCTGAGGTCGAGGTTCATCTCGACCTCCAGTCGAACTTCACGCCGGGCGGCCTTGTGCTGCCCGGCCACCCGCGTTCCCGTACCGCCCGCTCGCGTCACCACCCCACAGAGGAGTAACCGGTCCCATGGCTGCGAACCCGCAGAACTACCTGGCCGTCATCAAGGTCGTCGGCATCGGCGGTGGTGGCGTCAACGCCGTCAACCGCATGATCGACGCCGGTCTCAAGGGCGTCGAGTTCATCGCCGTCAACACCGACGCGCAGGCGTTGCTGATGTCCGATGCGGACGTGAAGCTCGACATCGGGCGCGAACTCACGCGCGGTCTCGGCGCCGGATCGGACCCCGACGTGGGCCGTCAGGCCGCCGAGGAGCACCGCGAGGAGATCGAAGAGGTGCTCAAGGGCGCCGACATGGTCTTCATCACCGCCGGCGAGGGCGGTGGCACCGGTACCGGTGGCGCGGCCGTCGTGGCCGAGATCGCCAAGAGCCTGGGCGCGCTGACCATCGGCGTGGTCACCCGGCCCTTCGCCTTCGAGGGACGTCGTCGCTCGGTGCAGGCCGAACAGGGCATCCAGCGGCTCAAGGAGAAGGTCGACACCCTCATCGTCATCCCCAACGACCGGCTCATCACCGTGTCGAACGAGAAGACGTCGATGCTCAACGCCTTCAAGATGGCCGACGAGGTCCTGCTCCAGGGCGTCCAGGGCATCACCGACCTCATCACCACGCCGGGCCTGATCAACACCGACTTCGCCGACGTGAAGATGATCATGTCCAATGCCGGCTCCGCGCTCATGGGCATCGGCTACGCCTCCGGCGAGGGCCGGTCGCTCCAGGCCGCCAAGAACGCGATCTCGAGCCCGCTCCTCGAGGCCTCCATCGACGGCGCACGCGGCATCCTGCTCACCATCTCCGGTGGCAGCGACCTCGGGCTCTTCGAGGTCAACGAGGCCGCTGAGGTCATCCACGGCGTCGCCCACCCCGAAGCCAACATCATCTTCGGCACCGTGGTCGACGACGACCTGGGTGACGAGGTGCGGGTCACCGTCATCGCTGCCGGCTTCGACCGCTTCGACGGCGAGGCCTCCTCGCCCTCGGGCGCCGGGCTGGCCGGCACGAGCCGTGGCGGACGCTCCGACGACCTCTCCGATGTCCTGGGCGACGACGACGACCTCTTCGGCGACGACGGTGACGACGACTTCGACGTCCCGTCGTTCCTGAAGTAGCACCGCCGGTGCACCCGGTTCACCTCTCGTTCAGCGAGCGTGGGTCGGGCGACTTCCGGATCGACGGCGACCCGTCCGCGCTCGCGACGACACGCCAGGCGTTCATGCCCGGTGCGTGGACGTGGCTGCGTCAGGTCCACGGAGCCCGTGTGGTGGTCGTCGACCGACCCGGTCACCATGCCGGCGAGGAGGCCGACGCCGCCGTGACGACGGCTCCGGGCGCGGTGCTGGCCGTGCACAGCGCCGACTGCGTCCCGGTGCTCTTGCACGGTGACGGCGTGGTCGCCGCCGCGCACGCCGGCTGGCGGGGCCTGCTCGCCGGTGTGCTGCCCGAGACACTCGACGCGATGATCGCCCTGGGCGCGCAGCGTGTCACGGTCCATGTGGGCCCCCACATCCGAGCCAACTGCTACGAGTTCGGGGCCGACGACCTGGCGACGATGGACGGACGCTTCGGCGATGTCGTCGGTGCGGCCACGGTCGGCGGAGCCCCGACGCTCGACCTGTTGGCCTGCGTGCGATCCGCGTTGGCCGGTCGCCCCGAGGTCGCCGAGATCGTCGTCGAGGGCGGTTGCACCGCCTGTGAGCCCGAGCGCTTCTTCTCCCACCGCGCCCGCTCGGACGTGGGTCGACACGCAGCGGCCATCTCGGTGGTCGCATGAGCATCGACGCCGCCACCGTGGCCGAGAACGCGGACCGGGTCCGGCACCAGATCGCCGACGCCGGCGGGGACCCGGCGCAGGTGTCGATCCTGGCCGTGACCAAGGGGTTCGGCCCGGAGGCGCCCGAGGCGGCCATCGCCGCTGGTCTCACGGCGCTCGGCGAGAACTATGCGCAGGAACTCGCCGACAAGGCGCAGTCGGTCGGCGGCACCCCCGAATGGCACTTCATCGGGCGGCTCCAGTCGAACAAGGTGCGACTCGTCGCCGACATCGTCGCCCGATGGGACTCGGTCGACCGGTCGTCGCTCGTGGCGGAGATCGCGAAGCGGTCGCCCGGGGCCCGGATCCTGATCCAGGTGAACGCCACGGACGAGGTCCACAAGGGCGGCGCGGCGGTCGCGTCGGTACCCGAACTGGTCGATCTCGCCGGCGAGTCCGGACTCCGGGTCGAAGGCCTCATGACCGTCGGCGTCGACGGCGACGACGTCGCCACCGAGCAGGCGTTCCAGCGCGTGGCGGGCCTCGTCGCCGATCTGGGCCTCCGTGAGGCCTCGATGGGCATGACCGGGGATCTCGCGCTCGCCGTCCGGGCCGGGTCGACCCAGGTCCGCGTCGGCCGAGCGCTCTTCGGCCCCCGAGTCCGGGCGGTCCGGTGATCGTGCCGCGATCGGGCATTCGCGGAGGACGACCGATGCCGTGCGAGACTGGCGAGAGAATCCGAGGAGGAGTCTGATGGCAGGGGTTCTGAACAAGGCGATGGTGTGGTTGGGTCTGGCACCCGACGACGAGTACGACGACTACCCATACGAGGCGCCTGGGCGCCCGGGTGGAGGTGTGTCGCGTCCCGGCTACGGGGCGCCGGCCGACCCTCGCGGTGCACCGGCCGGCCGCCCGGCCCCCGGTCCGCCCGGCGTGGCGCGACGTCCCCAGCAGCGTCCCGGTCCCGACGACGCGTACGACGATCCGTACGTCACGCCGCGGCCGGCTCGCCAGCCCGGTGTGGTGCGGCAACTGCCGGCCCAGGGTGCCCTCCAGAACGACCCGCGTTCTCCGCGGCTCGAGGAGACGCCTACGGTCCGTGCCATGCGACCGACCTCCGCCCGTCCGAGTGTGCTCAAACCGGAGTCGTTCGACGACGCCAAGGACATCGCCGATCGGTTCAAAGCCGAACAGCCCGTGGTCATGGACCTCGCCGGCCTCGACAAGGAACTGTCGCGGCGCCTCATCGACTTCGCCTCGGGCATCTGTTACGCCCTGGGCGGCACGATGGAGCGGGTCCGGCCCGGTGGCTACCTGCTCACCCCCGCACGGGTCGAGGTCTCCGAAGACGACAAGCGGCGCCTGGCGTCCGACGGGGCCTGACGTCCCGTGACCGACCTGGTCTGCCTGCTGCTGCAGGCCTACCTCCTCGTGCTCTTCGCCGGGGCACTCCTGTCGTGGTTCCCGACCCAACCCGGCAGCGGCCTCGCCGAGGTCCGGCGCGTCATCTACTCGGTGACCGAACCCGTGGTCGCGCCCGTGCGACGGGCCATCGGGTCCAGTTTCGGCGGCATCGACTTCTCGGTGATGATCGTGATGTTCGGGATCATCTTCCTGCGCGGCTTCATCTGCTGACCGAGCGGTCGAAGCGACCCGGGCATCACCGGAACGCACCCCGGGCTGCCCTACGATCGCAGGCATGGAACTGACGCCAGAACTCCTTCTCGAGGCCAAGTTCGGTCCCGCCCGCCGCGGGTACGACATGGCCGAGGTGGACGACTTCCTCGAGCGATGCGCCGAGGGACTCGACGTGCTCCTCTCCCGACTCCGGTCCGAGTTCGAGCGGGCCGAGCAGGCCGAAGCCCGCCTGGCCGCACTCGAGGCCAGCGGTGCATCGGCGCCGGCCGACGCGACCGTGGTCGAGGCCCCGGTCGCCGAACCGGCGTTCGAGGAGCCCACGCCCGAGCCCGAGCCGTTCGCGGCCCCGGAGCCTGCGGCTCCCGCCGTCGACGAGCCGATGCGGATCCTGGTCCATGCGGAGCGCACCGCCGAGGCGGCCATCGCCGACGCCCGGGCCGAGGCCGAGCGGATCCGCTCCGAGGCCGAGACGGTGGCGACGCGCCAGCGTTCCGAGGCCGAGACCATGCTGGCCACGGCGAAGGCCGAGGCCGAGGAAGAGGCCCGACGCGCCGGCGAGGAGACGAAGCGAACGATCCAAGCCGAGGTCCTGACGCTCCGACGCGACCGCGACGGGCTCTCCGACGACATCCGTTCGCTCCGGCGGTGGCTCGACGAGCAGCGCACCCGCATGCGTTCCACCGCACGAGAGCTGCAGCGGCTGGTCGAGGATCCGTCGGCGCTCCAGGACCTGGCGGTGCCCGACCTGAGCGAGCCGGCCACGGTCGTCGACGACGGGTCCACGGTCGCGGTCGAGGCCGACGAGTCGACGGACTCCGCGTCCTTCGGCACCGACGCCGGCGAGCCCACCCAGGCGGTCCCGTTGGTCGACGACGGCACCGTCGAGCCCGACCCCTGGGCCGATCCCGAGTCCTGACCTGGTCACCGCGGACGGGGTCCCGTGACCCCGATGTCCGCATTGTTCGTCTCCACAGACGGCGGTCTGCCTAGGATGGCCCGCCGCTGCTCCGCTTCCGGAAGGTGTAATTCTGTGCTGGTACTCGTGAGTTTCGGTCTCGTCTTGCTGGCGACGATCCTGCTGGTCGTCGGTCTGTTGAACGACGATGGGCTGACCCTCATCTATCTCTCGATCGCCTCGAGTGCCGCTGCCGCGGTCGTCCTCTACGTCGCGTTCCGGAAGTCGAAGCCCACGAAGGACCCGAACGCCGCGACCGCTCCGGCCCCCCTGGCCGACGACATCGCCCCGACACCGCTCGACGAGACCAGCGTGGTCCCGGCCGTCGACTCGCCCGCAGACGCACCGGAGCCGGCAGCGGTCGTGGCGACCGATGCCGCCAGCAGTTCGGACGAGGACTGGATGGCCGACACGCACTGGGAGGACGACGAGGTCGTCGACTTCCCCATCGCGGACTACGACGAGCTGACCGTCGGCGAGATCATGCCGCTGCTGCCCCAGCTGTACTCCGATGAGATCGACGACGTCATCGCACGCGAACGGGCCGGCAAGAACCGGTCGACGATCGTGAGCCGTCTCGAGGAGCTGAAGGAACTCGGCACGGAGGCCGACGCCGCGGAGGCGCAGGCGGAGGCCGCGGTCGTGGCCCCGGCGCCGACGCCCACTCCGGCACCGACGCCCGCTCCGGCACCGACCGCTGAGGTCTCCGCCCTGGTCGACGACGATGACGACAGCGGCTACTTCTTCCCGATCGCCGACTACGACGATCTGAGCGTGTCGCAGATCACCCCGCTGCTGTCGCAGCTCGAGGGCGACGAACTCGCCGAGGTCCGCGAGCGCGAGACCACCGGCGCCGGTCGCAAGACCATCCTCTCCGAGATCGATCGGCTCGTCGGCTCGTCGCCCGCCGCCTCGTCCGCACCGGCCGCCGCGTCCGCACCGGCCGCCGCGTCCGCACCGGCTGCGGCACCCGCTCCCGCCGAGGAGGCTCCGGCCGAGCAGACCCCGGCCGAGCAGGCCCCGGCCAAGAAGGCCGCGTCGAAGAAGAAGGCGCCGGCCAAGAAGGCTCCGGCGAAGAAGAAGGCGCCGGCCAAGAAGGCTGCGGCGAAGAAGAAGGCGCCGGCCAAGAAGGCTGCGGCGAAGAAGAAGGCGCCGGCCAAGAAGGCCCGCAAGACGGCCAAGAAGAAG
>JBFIHN010000105.1:0-9555 GCA_041601775.1 Acidimicrobiales bacterium | reverse complement strand
TCAACTCCTCACCGCAACCGACCGGTGCCGGCCGGCCGTGGAGCAGTTCCTGGGCTATCTCGACGAGGACCTGGACCACGACGACGAGCAGGACCTGCTGCTCCATCTCCGTCGCTGCCGTCGGTGTGCCACCCGGCTCGACGCGGTCGAAGCCCCCGGGCTCTCGCTCGTCGACCGGGTGCTCGCTCCCCCTGCGGCGCTCACCGACCGCCTACGGCAGTCGGTCGCGCCCTCCACCAGCGACGAGAACGCCCGGCGGTGAACCGGCCGACGCTCATCGCGAACGGCTGACCCGCACGTCGACGCCGGTCACCCGGCCGGCTCCCAACAGGCCGTCGAGCCGTTCGATCAGATCGGCCTCGAGCCACCGGACGTGGCTCACCACCGCGGGATCGTCGGCGACGAGGACGAGACGGCCTCCTTCGAGCCCGGCCGGACGGGTACGTGAGGCCAGCACCGTGCCGACGACCTCCTCCCACCGGTTGAACACCAGGTCGACCGCGTCGGTTCCTGGCGCTCCCATGCCCCGCACCACACGGTCGAGGAGCGACGACATGTCGGTGAGCGGCCCCGCGTCGATCGGGTCCTCGTCAGCGCGGTCGTCGGCCATCGCCGCTCATCCTGGCAGTCAGACCGGCCGGACCGTCCCGTCGACCACGGTGAGGACGAGGTCGGGTGCTGCGCCGGTCCCCGACAGCGGGGTCGGCAGCGCCGTCGCCGAGGTGAGCAGCGTCTGACCGCGGGGCAGGTGGGTCAGCAGTGCCGCCGCGCGGTCGTCGTCGAGCTCGGAGAGGACGTCGTCGAGCAGGAGGATCGGGCTGACGTCGCGGGCGTCGGTGATGGCGCGGTGCACCGCGAGACGCATGGCCAACGCCAAGGAGCGCTGCTCGCCCTGGCTGGCATGGGTGCGGGCCGGCAGTCCGTCGAGCGCGAACGCCACCTCGTCGCGGTGCGGGCCGACAGTGGTGATGCCCCGCCGGAGGTCGTGGTCGCGGGCGTCGACCAGTGCGGCGGCGAGGCCGGTCGTGGACCACGCGGCCTGATAGGTCGTGTCGATCGGGAGGGCCTTGCCGGCCAGGTCCTGATACGCGGTCGCGATGCGTGGCGTCAGCTGGTCGAGCGCCGCGCGACGGTGCGATGCGAGCTCCTCACCCGCACGGGCCAGGCGGTCGTCCCACACGTCGAGGGTGAGCGCCGCCGACTCGTCGAGGCGCCCCCGCACCCCCTTGAGCAGGGCGTTGCGTTGTCTGAGGATCCGGTCGACGTCCGCACGCACGCTGTCGGTGCGCGGGTCGAGGCCCACCACCGCATCGTCGATCCACGCCCGTCGCTCCCCCGGCCCGCCCTTGACCAGGATCAGGTCCTCGGGGCTGAAGATGGTCACCGACAGGGCCTCGAGCAGGTCACTCCGGCGCTTGACCGGCTGCCGGTTGAGCTGCATGCGGCCCCGTCCCCGGGTGGCCAACTCGGCTTCGACCAACAGCTCGCGGTTGCCCCGCACCGCCGCTGCCCGCACCACGGCACGCTCGGCGCCGACTCGCACCATCGATTCGGTGGTCGCGCCCCGGAGCGACCCCCCGGCCAGATGTGCGATGGCCTCGAGCAGGTTGGTCTTCCCCTGCCCGTTGCTGCCGAGCACGGCGGTGGTCCCGGCGGGGAGTTCGACGTCGACGGACGAATAGCTCCGGAAGTCGGTCAGCCAGAGGTGCGAGAGGTGCAGAGACACGAGTCGACAGACGGATGCGTCGCATCCGGCAGGTTCTCGCCCGCCGGGGCGAGAACCCCGCTACTGAACACGGACGGGCATCAGCAGGTACAAGAAGTTGGAGGTGGTGGGATCACGCACGATGGCGGGTTTGAGCGAGTCGATGGTGGCGAGGCTGATCTCCTCGGCCTCGACCGCTTCGATGCCGGCCAACAGGTAGTCCGGGTTGAACGCGACCGTGAGCTCGTCGCCCTGATAGGTGGCATCGAGCGATTCGGTGCCCTCGCCGACGTCCTGGGTGACCGCGCGCAGTTCGAGTCCGTCGGCCGACATCTGCATCCGGACCGGCGTGGCGTCACGCGCCAACAGCTTGACCCGTCGCAGCGCCTCGATGAGCGGCTCGCGTGCGACGGTCAACAAGTTGGGCTGCGACTGGGGGATCAGTCCCTGGTAGTTGGGGTAGTCGCCCTCGATCAGCCGGGTGGTCAACATCACGCCACCCGCGTCGGTGGCCACCGCGAAGCTGGCGTCGCGCTCACCGAGGCGCAGCGTGATCTCGCCGCCGTCACCCAGAGCCTTGGACAGCTCCGAGAGCGCCCGTGACGGCACCAGGACCGACTTGCCGGACGAGAGCACGCTGACGCCGGGCAGGTCGACCACGGCGAGCCGGTAGCTGTCGGTCGCCACCAGCCGGAGGCCCTCGCCGCCCTCGTCGGGATTGGCCGCGGCCATCAAGACACCGGTGAGGATCTGGCGGTTGTCGTCGGTGCTGGCCGCCGGCAGGACCTGCCGGAGCGCACCCACCAGCGCCTCGGCGTCGAAGCGGACCTCGTCACCCTCGACCGCCGCGACCCGGGGGAACTCGTCGGCCGGGAGCGGCTTGAGGGAGAACTCCGACCGACCGGACGCGATCCGGGCGGTCTCGTCGTTGGTCTCGAGTTCGACGGCACCGGGCTCGAGGGCCTTGACGATGTCGTTCAGCAGTCGGCTGGGGATGACCGAGACGCCGTCGGCGAGGCCGGCGACGGTGAGCTGCACCGAGACGGTCAGCTCGAGATCGGAGCCGGTCAGGGTCAGTTGGTCGCCGGCGAGCTCCATCCGGACGCCGGAGAGCACGGGCAGCGCACCACGGTTGGCGACGGCCCTGCCGGCAGTCGACAGCGCTTCGGCGAGGACGTCTCGTTCGCAACGCAACTTCACGGTGTCTGCGCTCCTTCTGCTTCTACCCAGGTAGGTGATGACAAGAATGGGTGTGGTGGTGGGGGATGTGGATTGTGGATACTGCCCCATCGCGGCAGGTCAGCGGGGTGATCGTTGTTCTCGCGCCGTCCCCAGGCATGCAGTGTGTCGGGGGCGGACGGCGCGATGTGGTCGCGGTGTCCACAGTTGAGGCGTCGCGCGCAGTGGTTGTCCAGCGCTCGACCAGTGGGTTGTCCACAGGCACTGCGAGATGTATCAAGCGCCGAAGGCAGCGTCCCGGGATCGGGAGAAGCGCCAGCGCCGATGCCGGCAGGGAGCCGAAGCGTGCGAGGCGACCGCAACTACTCGGCCTTGAGTTGTTGGATCAGCTCGGTGACCTGCTGGAACACCTGTCGGCGCTCCTTCATCTGGGTCTTGATGCGGTCGACGGCGTGGATGACCGTGGTGTGGTCGCGGCCACCGAAGACCTTGGCGATGTTGGGGAAGCTGAGGTCGGTCAACTCACGGAACAGGTACATGCCGACGTGGCGTGCGGTGGTGAGTGGCCGAGTCCGCGACCGGCCGATGAGCTCTTCGACCGTGTAGCTGAAGTACTCGGACGTGGCATCGAGGATCGCCTGCGGGGTGATGGGCCGTGCCTCGCGTTCGGACACGAGGTCCTTGAGGGTCTCGGCGGCCCGTTCCGGCGTGATCGTCTCGTTGTTGAGCGAGGCCCACGCGGTGATCCGGGTGAGGGCACCTTCGAGCGACCGGATGTTGTTGTCGTTGATCGAGGCGGCGATGTACTCGAGCACCTCGTCGGGCACCGGGGACACCTCGTCCTCGGCCTTCTTGCGCAAGATGGCGAGACGGGTCTCGAGGTCGGGGGGTTGGATGTCGGTCAACAACCCCATGACGAACCGGGTGCGCAGCCGATCCTCGAGCGTGGGGATGGCGTCGGGCGGGCGGTCGGACGACAGGACGATCTGGCGGTTCGAGGTGTGGAGATGGTTGAAGGTGTGGAAGAACTCCTCCTGGGTCTCCTTCTTCCCCTCGAAGAACTGGATGTCGTCGACGAGGAGCACGTCGATGTCACGGAACCGGCGTTTGAAGGCCTCGTTCGTCCCGGCTCGGATCGAGTCGACGAACTCGGAGAGGAACTGTTCCGAGGTGACGTAGCGAACCCGGTAGTTGGGGTAGTTCTCAAGGACGTAGTTGCCGATCCCCTGGAGCAGATGGGTCTTGCCCAGGCCGGCGTCGCCGTAGATGAACAGGGGGTTGTAGCTGCGGGCCGGGGTCTCGGCCACCCGGAGGGCCGCGGCGTGGGCGAAGCGGTTGGACGCGCCGGTGACGAACGCGTCGAAGGTGTAGCGCTCGTTCAGCGTCGCCTGGGGTGTGTGCCCGGCGGGCGACGCGGGAATGGTGTGCTCGTTGCCGGCACCCGATCGGGGTCCGTCGTTGTCGGCCACACCGGCGGCGCGCCCGGCGGCTCCGTTGTCGCGGATGGCGGACAACTCGTCGAAGAGCGGCAGCTCCTGGGGTCCGGGCGGCCGGCTCTCCAGCACGATGTCGATGTTCCCGTGGCCCAGTTCGGTGAGGTTGGCGCGCAGGAGGCCCAGATAACGGTCGTGGACGCGGTCGCGGACCACGGAGGAGGGAAACCCGAGGGTGAGGCGTTCACCGTCGAAGCCGGTGGCCTCGACGTTCTGGAACGAGGAGTTCCACACCACACCGGACACCTGGTCCCGAAGGAGCGCTGCACAGCTGCTCCAGACCGTCTCGGCGTCGCTCATGGACGATCCGTCTCCAGTGTCCGCTGTTCGGGAATCCACAACTACGTCCACACCTGTGGACAAAACGACGAACCGCCGTCCGAATCGAGGGCGACGGCCGCAGTTCGTACGAATCCAGACGGTGAACACGGGGGAAATCAACCGGCGGAACTCGCTCTGGGGGCGCACCGTAGCAGTCGCTTGCGGGGCCGGTGCAAGGGGTCTGAAAACTGCAGGTCACGGCGCTCTGACGGCTCTCGGGAGGTGCGCCGGACGTGGCGATGTGACACCCGTCATGGTGTCGACGCCCGGTGTCGGAGGCTCGCGCTTGGCTGCCTGGGGAGTGATCGGTAGCATGGTGGGTTGGTCCGGTGCGCCCTGACTCCCTGACGGAGTCGATGCGGGCGACCGATCGGACCACCGATCTCGACCGTCACGCAAGGAATCGACTCTCTCATGAAGCGCACCTACCAACCGAAGCGGCAGCGCCGGGCCCGCAAGCACGGCTTCCGTCACCGCATGCGTACCCGTGGCGGTCGTGCCGTCGTGGCGAGCCGTCGCGCGAAGGGCCGCGCCCGTCTGTCGGCCTGAGCCGACGCGTGTGTCTCCCCGTGTGTCCCGCGCACCGGCGGCGGTCAGCCGCCGTCGGGACTTCGCGTCGTTGGGCGCGAGTCGCTCGCGGGGCCGCTCGGGGCCGATCCGGATCGCCCATGTCCCGTCCGAGGTGCCAGCGGACGACGCACCGGACGGTTGCGCCGTGGCCTACGGCGTCGGACGCTCGGTGGGCAACGCCGTCGTCCGCAACCGTGTACGCCGTCGGCTCCGGGTCCTGATGCGCGAGTGCCTCGACGAGGGCCTCCTCGACGCCGGTCAGTTCCTCGTCTCGGTCGGTCCCGGTGCCGTGGGCATCGACTTCGACGAGCTCCGCGTCCACCTGCGTTCCGCGCTGGCGGACCTGCGATGACGATGGTCGCGCACCCGGCTCGTCTCGGCCCGGTCGCACGGATCCTCGACGCCTTCATCCGCGGCTACCAGTACCTCTTCGCCGGACGCATCTCGCCCTGCCGCTACGTGCCGTCGTGCTCCACCTATGCCCGTGAGGCGCTCGAGACCCACGGCGCGGCCCGGGGCAGCTGGTATGCGCTGCGTCGTATCGGCCGCTGCAATCCGTGGGGTGGCCATGGCTACGACCCCGTGCCCGGGCACGAATGCCCCGAGAACTCCCCTGACGAAGCCCCGAAAGAACCCCTGATGAAGCCCCGAAGGAACCGCTGACGATGTTCGACACGATCTTCGAGGCCGCCGCGCAGGTCCTCGACTTCTTCTACGCGATCGTCCCCAATTACGCCATCGCCATCATGCTCATGACCTTGTTGGTCATGGTGGTGACGACGCCGCTGACCCTCAAGGGCACGCGCGGGATGATCAAGATGCAGCTCCTGCAGCCCGAGCTGAAGAAGATCCAGGAGAAGCACAAGGGCGGTGATCGCCAGGAGATGAACGCCGAACTCATGGCGTTCTACCAGGAGAACGAGCTGAATCCGCTGGGTGGTTGTCTGCCCCTGCTGGTGCAGGCGCCGGTCTTCTTGTTGTTGTTCCGGCTCATCAGCGGCCTCACCCGGACCACGGCCGAAGCGTGTCCCGAGACCGTCGCCGACGGCGTCGAGAAGTGCTTCGACCCCAAGTACCTCGACCACACGTCGAGCCTGTACCAGGACCTGGTCGGGCAGACGCAGATGAAGAGCTTCGGGCTCGACCTCGCGCAGTCGACCTCCGATGCGCTCGGGGAGTCGATCATCCACGGCCTGCCGTACCTGCTGCTGATCCTGTTGATGATCGGAGCGCAGTATCTCCAGCAAAAGCAGGTTTCTGCCCGTACTCCCGACGGTGGAATGGCCATGCCGCAGCAGAAGATCCTGTTGCGGGTCATGCCGGCCTTCTTCGGTGTGATCTCGATCAACTTCCCCGCCGCCCTGGTCGTCTACTGGGTGACGTCGAGCGTGTACCGGATCGGCCTCCAGGCCTACATCACCAAGTCGCTCTATGGCCACGACGACGCGCCGGGTGCCAAGGCCAACAAGGCCGCGGCCGCGGCCCGTGACCTGGCCAAGAACGGCAAGGACGCCAAGGACGGCAAGGGGCCGGGTGCGGGGTCGTCCGGGAACACGGCGAAGTCCGGGAAGACGGCGAAGTCCGGCGACACGGCCGGCAACGGCACGCCCGGGGGCAGGTACCAACCGAGCTCCAAGAAGAAGAAGAAGAAGCGGAGGTAGCGGCCCGTGCAGTGGGTCGTCACCACCGGCCGCACGGTCGCCGAGGCCAGGGACCGCGCGCTCGACGCGCTCGGGATCCACGAAGACGACCTCGAAGTCGAGGTCGTCTCCGAACCGTCGACGTCGTTGTTCGGTCTCCGCAAGCACGACGCCACGATCCGAGCCCGGGTCCGTCCGACCCGTCCGCGCCCCAAGGTCGATCGCCGCAACCGGCGCAACAAGCGTGACGGCCGGCGACGCAAGACCCGCGGCGGGACGTCGCAAGACACCGCACCGGCATCGAATGCGAAGCAGCGGTCGCGCGCCAAGGCGGGCGACACCGCTGCCGAACCTCGCCCGGCCGTCGCCGTCGCCGAGACCGGTGCACCCACCGCGCCCGAGTCCGGCAACCGCCGCCCGTCGGCACCCAAGGGCCGGGATCGGTCCCCGTCCGAGGTCACCGACGCCTCGTCGGCGCCGACACCATCTGACCCCAAGAACACGACTCGCTCCGGCGGGTCGAGAGGAGCACCAATGAGCGACATCCCCCTCTCCGAGCAGGAGCCGACCGCGGTCGAGTTCGTCAAGGGCCTCGTCGAGGCCTTCGGCGCCGAGGCATCGGTCGAGTCCGAGCACCTCGAGGAAGACGACGCCATCGAGATCCGGGTCGAGGGCGATGATCTCGGTCTCCTGGTGGGCCAACGAGGCAACACGTTGTCCTCGATCTCCGAGCTGACCCGGACCGCCGTGGCCCAGCAGCACTCGGGCCGCCTCGAAGGTCGCCTTCGCGTCGACGTGGCCGGCTACCGGGCCCGCCGCAAGGAAGCGCTCGAGCGGTTCGTCGCCCAGGTGGCCGACAAGGTCCTCGACAGCGGATCCGCAGTCGCGCTCGAGCCGATGTCGCCGCCGGATCGCAAGATCGTGCACGATGCCGCCAACGAGATCGACGGCGTCCACACCTCGAGCCGGGGCGAGGATCGCCGCCGCCACGTCGTCATCCATCCCGACGACTGATCGTCCCTCTGGCCCGGGCGCGGCGGCGACACGGTCGCTGCGCCCCGGCCGGCTCGCGGCCCACGGTCCTGCCCCACGGGGCGTGCCGGTGCGGCCCGAGTGATGGTGGCTCCCCTTGCCACGGCCGGGGTGAGCGTGACCATCCCCGTGCCGGCATCCAGTGTCCGGCATCGAGTACCGGCACCGGCCGCGCACGCGGGTACACCGTCCGCGTCCGAGTGTTTCACGTGGAACGGGTGACGAGCCGCGCCGGTACCGTCGTCACCGTCCGGCGAATGCCACACTGCTCCCATGGAGGAGTGGGAGACGGTCGTATTGGAGTGCTGGCGACGAGGCCAGGGACGCTCTGCCGTCGGCCCCGGGCCGGTCGAAGACCATCTGGCCCATGCCCGGGCGTTGGCTGGCCACCTCCGACCCGACGAGGCAACCGGCATCGATGTCGGCACCGGCGCCGGTGTCCCCGGGCTGGCGCTGGCCGGGTACCTCCCCCACATGTCCTGGGTGCTCCTCGATGCGGCCCGCCGGCGGATCTCCCTCGTCCAAGAGGCCGTTGCCGCCCTGGGGTGGGGCGACCGCGTGGTTGCCGTCCATGGCCGGGCGGAGGACGCCGGCGTCGTCCCCCACCGTAGTTTCGACGTGGTGGTGGCCCGGTTGTTCGGCCCACCAGCGGTGACCGCCGAGTGCGCGGCACCTCTGGTCCGCCCGGGTGGCCGGGTCCTGGTGACCGAACCCCCGGGGTCCGGCGCCCGCTGGTCCCCTGCCGGTCTCGCGCCGCTGGGCCTCACCGTGGGCGAGCGATTGCGTTCGCCCTCGGTCCAGGAACTGTGTGCTTCGGGGGAGCCGGAAGAGCGCTTCCCCCGCAAGCCCGGTGTCGCCCGGAAGCGCCCCCTGTTCTGATCCCGGCCCACGGTTGACCAGGCCCGCAGTCACCGGCCCGTCGTCACCGGTGGCGCCGACCGGCGGCGCGGTTTCACGTGAAACGTCGCCGGATCGATCGCGACGGCGGCCGTGGGTGCTTCACGTGAAACATCTGCGCGGCCCAGCGGACTCGCGTCGGACGCGGCCGCCGCCCGACGTGCGTGTTCGAGACGTGCGGTGTTCCACGTGAAACCTTGAAGTGGTTCTTGACCCCCACACCTCCCGACCGCCACCATGGTGCCGTGTCTGATCCCGACTCCCTCGCGGCTCGCGGCGCCGCCATCTTCGACACGCTGCGAGGCACCGGGGATGCATCCGCATCATCGGAGGCGCCCACAGCACCGCCGGAGGAGGCGCCCGCCGACCCGCGGGACCCCGACGCCGCCCTTCCGGCGTCGCCCACCGACGGCCCGGCCGAGGCGCCGGCACCGGCGGAGGAAGCCGCCACCGACACCCCGGAAACGTACGCCGAGCCTTCCGAGACGCCCGAGCCGACCCCCTCGTCCGGTGCACCCGCCGCCACCGAGGAACCGGCCACCGAGGAACCGGCCACCGGCGCCCAGGGGAAGACGCCGGCCGTGCTGCGGCCGCCGACGATGCCGGTGGAGGCCCAGCAGACCGGACTCGCCGGGGGCCTTCCCGGGGGACTGCCCGGCATCGAGGCAGTGAACGCCGTGGTGCCGGCGGCCGGTGCCCCCACGAGCGCGACTCCGTT
>JBFIHN010000104.1:0-9603 GCA_041601775.1 Acidimicrobiales bacterium | reverse complement strand
GGCTGCCGCACGGGGCCACGACGCGATCAACCCGTACTTCCTCTTCGTCGACGAGGCGCTCATCGACGCAGCGCACGGCGCCGGCCTCGAGGTCAATGCCTGGACGGTGAACGAGCCCGACGTGATCGCGCAGCTCGCGTCACTGGGCATCGACGGGATCGTGACCGACGTACCCGACGTCGCGCTGGCCGCTCTCGACTCCGGCGCGGGGTCCTCGCCCTGACCGCCGTTTCAGCGCGGCATGACGAGGCGGAGGGCGTCGGGCTTGTGCTCGAAGGCGAGCGTGCCGGTGTAGCCGAGGAAGTCGCCGTCGACCTGATAGGGGATGTCGCCGTGGCCGGTCACGTCGATCCGGTCCAGGTCGTGGGCGACGACGGCGTACCTGGAGGAACGTAGGTGACGCCCGGACCCGATGCCCGAGCCGACGAGTGCCAGGGTCTTCGCGAAGTCCATCGTCCGGATCACCACGACCGACAACCCGTTGTCGAGCGTGGCCTCGGGGGTGAGGTCGAGTCCACGGTTGCCGAGATAGGTGTAGGGGCTGTTGTTGAGGACGATGGTCATGTAGGCGTCGTCGACCACCTGGCCGTCGCTCAGATGGACGGCCATGCGGGGGCGACTGTGGTCGTAGTGGCGCAGCCAGGTGGCGAACCCGGAGTAGACGAAGAGCGGATGGCCGGCATAGCGCTTGAACGAGGCGCGGCGCTCGACCTGTTCGACGACCGCGGCGTCGAACCCGATCCCGGTGTGGAAGAGGAAACATCGTCCGTCGACCGAGCCGAGGCCGATGGGACGGATCGACTCCGCCGCCAGCGCATCCAGCAGCATGCCGGTGGCCTCGACCGGGTCGTTGGGCAGCCCGATCTGTCGGGCGAAGACGTTGGTCGAGCCCCCCGGGAGGGTCGCCAGCGCGGTCTGGGTCCCGATCAGGCCGTTGGCGGCCTCGTTGAGCGTCCCGTCGCCGCCCATGACGACTACGGCGTCGTAGCCCTCGTTGGCGGCGCCCAGCGCGAGTCGCGTGGCATGGCCTCGACGGCTGGTCTCGACCAGCGCGACGTCGTGGTCGGCGGAGAACGCCTTGTTGATGACGACCATGGAGCGGGCGGTCACGGACGAGGCGAAGGCGTTGACGATGAGGAGGATGCGCACGGAATGCTGATGTTGGCATGTGCGCACGGTTTGGACGGCGCCGTCATCGTGCTGACACAATCGCCCGCATGTCCCTCAACGTCGTCGTCTGCGTGAAGCAGATCCCGGACCCCGCCGATCCCGGCAGCCTGGATGCTGACTTCACCCTCAACCGTGCCGGCAAGCTCATCCTGGACGAGTCCGACTCGTACGGGGTCGAGATGGCCCTCCAGCTGGTGGACACCGCCGGCGGCGGCGAGGTCACCCTCGTCTCCATGGCCCCCAACGGTGAGGTGTCCGGTCTCCGGACCGCACTCGCCATGGGCGCCGCCAAGGCCGTGCTGGTCACCGATCCCGAGCTCGCCGGTGCTGGCGCGCTCGACACGGCCCGGACCCTGGCTGCCGCCATGGGCAAGGCCGGCGAGTACGACCTGATCATCTCCGGCGTCGAGTCGTCCGACGGCTACACGGGCACGGTCCCGCAGATGCTGGCCGCCGAACTGGGCCTGCCGATGGTGAGCTTCGCCAAGTCGGTCGAGATCGCCGACGGCAAGGTGTCGGTGCAGCGCCAGACCGAGACCGGCTACCAGGACGTCGAGGCATCGACGCCCGCCGTGGTCTCCGTGACCGCCGGCGTGGTCGAGCCCCGGTACCCCTCCTTCAAGGGCATCATGGCCGCCAAGTCCAAGCCGGTCGAGCAGGTCGCCGTCGGCGACCTCGGGCTCGACTCGGCCACCGTCGGTTGGTCCGGCGCCGGCCAGGAGATCGTCGCCGTCGAGGACGCGCCCGCCCGTGAGGCCGGCGAGATCATCGAGGACGAAGGCGAAGGCTTCCAGAAAATCGTGGCCAAGCTCCAAGAGCTCAAGGTCATCTGAGACCCGATCGAATCTGAGGAAAGAGGAACACCATGGCTCTGTCCAAAGTCTGGGTCTTCGTGGAGACCGACGAGAGCGGCGCACTGACGACGCTCAGCAAGGAACTGCTCACCAAGGCCCGCGACCTGGCCGACACCGTCGAGGCGTTCTACGCCGGTGACGGTGCCGACGTGGCCGAGGCCGTCGGCGCGTTCGGCGCCACCGCGGTCAACGCCACCGGCTCGCTCGGTGACCGCCTCGGCGGCGCTCCTGCCGGTGCGGCACTCGCTGCCGCCGCGGACGGCGTCGACGCCGTCATCGGTGGCACCACCTACGACACCCGCGACGCATTCGCCGTCGCGTCGGTGAAGCTCGGCAAGCCGGTCATCTCGAACTGCACCGCCATCGACCTCGACGGCGACGCCGTGCTCACCGAGGTCCAGGTCTTCGGTGGCGAGAAGGTCGTCAAGACCAAGTTCACCGCTGGCGGTACCCAGCTCGTCCTCGTGCGGCCCAAGTCGTACGAGGCCAGCGAGTCCGGCGGCGGTGCGGCTGCGGTCAACGCGGTCAGCGTCCCCGACGGCGTGCCGGCCGCCACCGTGCTCTCGACCCATGTCGAAGAGCGCGAGGGCCCGCAGCTCGACTCGGCCCCGATCGTCGTCTCCGGTGGCCGTGGCCTCGGTGACCCCGAGAAGTTCGAGGAGTACATCGAGACCCTCGGCAAGAAGCTCGGTGCTGCGACCGGCGCCACCCGCGCCATCGTCGACGCCGGCTGGGTTCCCTACGCCAAGCAGGTCGGCCAGACCGGCAAGGTCGTCAAGCCCGACGTCTACATCGCGTGCGGCATCTCCGGTGCCACGCAGCACCTCGTCGGCATGAAGGGCTCGAAGAACATCATCGCCATCAACAAGGACCCGGAGGCGCCGATCTTCTCGGTCGCCGACCTCGGCATCGTGGGCGACGTCCACAAGGTCCTGCCGGCACTGATCGAGGCGCTCGGCGCCTGATCGCGACATCGATGCGTCCGGCGATGGCCGGACACCCCTCGACACGACGGCCGCCCTCCCGGGGCGGCCGTCGTCGCGTCCGCAACCGGTCGGCTCAGACGAGCGGCCAGGGGTAGCGACGGCCCGACGGATCGACCGGGAACGTCGACATCATGGCGACGTCCACGACACGAGACCGCAGCGCGTCGGCTTCGACCGGTCGGAGCAGGGCCTCGAGCGGTTCCGGGAGCCCCTCGTCGCGCAGGCGCCGCACCGCCTCGAGCAGGCAGTCGGGGATCGGATCGCCCCCGAAGTCCCAGATGACCGTGCGCAGCTTGAACTCCTCGTGGAAGCACAGGCCGTGGTCGATGCCGAACAGCTCGTCGCCGAGCGAGACGAGACAGTGCCCGCTCTTGCGGTCGGTGTTGTTGGCGAGCAGGTCGAAGAGGCACATGGCCCGCATCCGGTCGTGATGGCGCCCGGCTTCGAACAGCGTGAAGTAGTGCTCCTCGAAGTCCGCGTCGACGAACCGTTGCACCGAGCCCTGGCCCAACGGGCCGTCGCGGAGCACGGTGTGGGGCACCACGCCCCAGCCCAGCGCCTCGGAGAGCTCGTAGGCCGCGACCTCGCGTCGGTCGAGGCCGGCGGGGAAGTCCCAGAGCGGCCGTTCCATCTGGCGGGGCTTGTAGATGGCCCGTGTCCAGACGTCGCCCGAGGTGACCTGGACGAGGTAGGTGCCGTTCGACGACCAGGGCATGCGACCCTCGATCTCGATCTCGCCCTCGGCGAGCAGCTCGAGCACGCGATCCGCCATCGACTGAGTATGGACCGGGATCAGTTGCTTCGGGGACAGGCGTGCCCGGTCGGGTCCACGGGAGCGCCGCAGAGACGGCACGGAGGCCGTCCGCCGGCCAGGAGACCTTCTGCCCGATCGATGAGCGCACGGACCTGGGACCGTGTCGCCGCCACCCGCATGGTGGCGCCGGAGGCTTCGTCGTCGGCCATGAGCTCGTCGGCGACGATCACGATGCGGTCGCGGTCGTTGTCGTAGGCCACGCCGATCGTGCCGACGGTCCAGTCCGGTACCACGGGGTCGACCAACGCCGGTGCCTGGGGCACCTCGTCCGGTGCGGGGAGGTCGTGGAGCAGCCCGCCCAGGTACTCGGCCAGCGCCATGACCTGCTGCTTCTCGAGCTTGACCGACGTCGTGTGGTCTCCTTCGCGGGCCTGGAGGTAGAAGGTCCGGTTGCCGGGATCGCCCACGGCGCCGGTGGTGAAGGCATCGGGCTCTTCGTACGTGGTCATGACGGCACGAGGGAGACGAGGTCGCCGGTGTGGTTCACCGCGAGGACGGTCGGACCCGAGGCGCTGTAGACGATGGCCGACACCGAGCACTGGCCGATCACGATGCGTTGGAAGAGGTCGAGCGGTGTCCCGAGCGCCTGCGCGACCGCGGCCTTGATCGTGTCGGCGTGCGACACGGCCACGATCGATTCTCCGGGGTGCTCGCCGACCAGTGCGTTGATGGTGTCGACCATCCGTGTCTGCATCTCGGAGAACGATTCGCCGTTCGGGAAGCGGAAGCCGGCCGGGTGACGTTGGACGGTCTTCCACTCGGGCGCCTTGTTGAGCTTCGAGAGCTTCTCACCCGTCCACGCGCCGAAGTCGCACTCGACCAGCCCGGCACGGGTGCGGGTCCGGAGCCCCAGCGCCTTCGAGATCGGCTTGGCCGTCTCCTGGGTGCGTTCCATCGGTGATGCGTACACGGCGGCGATGCCCGTGTTGCCGTCGCTCTTGCCCCCGGCCGGGGCGGTGCGGGACTGGTGCAGCTCGGCGATTCGAGCGGCGACGGCCTCGGCCTGTGCGATGCCCTCGTCGGCCAGATGGAGGCCCGGTGCTCGGCCCGGAAGGACGGATCCGGTCGTCGGAGTCTTCCCGTGGCGGACGAGGAGCACGAGCGTGGGAGCCCGACTCGAATCCGATGACGGTGCCCGTTTCGCCCGGGTCGTGCGCTTGGCGGCCATGCGATTTGCCACGCTATCGGCCATGGATTCGATCGAGACGCTGACTGCGGACGTCTCGGGGTGCCGCGCCTGTCCCCGGCTGGTGGCCTGGCGCGAGCAGGTGGCGGTCGAGAAGCGGGCGGCCTACCGCGACGACGAGTACTGGGGGAGGGGTGTGCCCGGATTCGGCGACCCTGCCGCCCGAGTGGTCGTCGTCGGGCTCGCCCCCGCAGCGCACGGCGCCAACCGGACGGGCCGGATGTTCACCGGTGACCGCAGCGGCGACTTCCTCTACGCAGCGCTCCACCGCACCGGGTTCGCCAGCCAACCGGAGTCGACCGGCATCGACGACGGGCTCGAGCTCACCGACGTGTGGATCACGTCGCCGGTCAAGTGCGCCCCGCCGGCCAACAAGCCCACGCCGGCCGAACGGGACCAGTGCGCGGGCTTCCTCGACCGCGAGCTCACCCTGCTCGACCGGGCTCGGGTGTTCGTGCCGCTGGGCCAGTTCGGCTACCAGGCGACCTGTCGGTTCCTCGGGGTGAAGCCCCGGCCGAAGTTCGGACACGGCGTCGAGGTCGATGCCGGAGACGGCCGGACGATCGTGGCCAGCTTCCATGTCAGTCAGCAGAACACGTTCACGGGACGGCTCACCGAGCCGATGTTCGACGCGGTGCTCGAGCGGGCCCGGACGCTGGCTGTCGGCTGATGCTTCGGCCGAGCAGCCCGACGTTGGAGAGTGTCGCCAACGCCGATAGCAACAGGCGATGACATCGATCTCCGGCGCACCCCCGACCGTGGTCGCGGACGAGGTGCGCCGCAACACCGCCGGCACCCTCGCGGTCTCCGGTGCGATGGTCGCGTTCGGTGTCAACAACGTCATCGTCCGCACGACGAACTTCTCGGGTGTGGTCACGGCGTCGTACCGACTGTTCCTCGGGATCGCACTCCTGGCCGGTCTGTTGACGGCCATGGGGCGTCGACCGACGCTCGAGGGGGTCCGCGTCGCCGTCCCCGCAGGGATCGCCTACGGCGGGTCGATCCTGTTCTTCTTCAGCGCCTTCAAGGAGACGTCGATCGCCAACGCCACGCTGATCGCCGCGCTCCAGTCGGGGCTGAGCCTGACATTGGTCGGCCGGTTCTTCGGCGAGAAGGTCCGGCTGCCCGAGTTCGTGCTCACCCTGGTGGCCACTGCTGGTGTCGGCCTGGTGATCGTCGGGGGCGAGTCCGGCGGTGCCGGCGACATCCACGGCGACCTGCTCGCCGTGGGCGGGATGCTGTCGAACACGGCGTACTTCGTGCTCGGGAAGAAGGCTCGTGAGCGCTCCGACGTCGCGGCAGGATCGTTCCAGGTGGGTCTGCTCACGGTGGCCGCGATCATGACCGTGCCGATCGTGTTGGCGTCCGGCAACGTCCCCACGCCCGACGGTGGCGACTGGATCCGGCTGCTGGCCCTCGCCGTCGGCGGCACCCTGGGCCACCTCGGCGTCAACTGGGCGCATCGCCATGTGACGCTCACGACGTCGTCGTTGCTGACGTTGGCCGTGCCGATCGTGTCGTCGACCGTTGCCTGGTTCGTGCTCGACGAGTTCCTTTCGGCACTGCAGTGGGTCGGCGCCAGCGTCACCCTCGCCGCGCTCGCGGCCGTCGTGCTCCGAGCCGTCCGGCCGACCGTCGAGGACTACGGGACGAAAACCGAGGCCTGATCGCCGAACGCCGCAACGGCCAGGTCGGCCTCGTCGTCGAAGCGGTTCTTGCGCACCCGACCGCCGATCGGTGCATGGCCGAGGAGCCACGAGCCGTCGTGGAACCGGAGCAGCCACACGCGCCAGATCATGGCGGTCATGGTGTGGTCGGCGTGCTCGACGCCCACCACCTCGCTGCGGTCGACCGTGGCCCGGAGCTCGCCGGGACGGGCCTTGACGACCCAGAACCCGGTGTCGGGGGCATGGAAGTACAGCCGCTCGTCGGTGACGGCCATCCACGAACCGACGAGGTCGCGCCGTTCGTGCTCGCCGACGCCGGCCAGAGGGCCGGGGTCGAACCCGTGGCGAGCCAGCAGCTGGGCTTCGAGGTCGCCCCCTCCTTGCGTCGTGCTGATCGCCCCGTGGCGGTTCGCGCTGCCCTCGGCCGCCACCCGTTGGAGGTGGACGACGGCGCGGAGCTCCTCGCCCGCCGCCAGGTCCGGGGTGATCAGCTTCCGGACCCGGTCGTTGGTCTTCACCGCTTCACTTTGGGGAAGTCGACGGCGAAGTCGGGCCACCGTTGACGCGACTTGGCGGCCAGCTTGTGCATGAGGGCGATGGCGCCGGGGTCGTCGTCGCCCGGGCGGGCCTCGATGACGCCGGCATCGATCATGCGGGTCATGACCTCACGGCCCAGCTCGGTACGCACGATGGTGAGCGTCCAGTCGTTCTCCTTGCCGATGCCGCCGGTGGAGATGTCGGCGTGCTCGGCCGCGAAGTCGGGGCAGTGGTTGCAGCCTTCGCGGGTCCAGGCGTGGCATTCCTTGAGCGGGATGCCGTGGTACTTGCCGTCGTCGGTCCAGAGCTGGAAGACGCCCTTGATGTTCATCTTCGTGATGTGCTGCTTCTTGATCCCGTACTTGGTCTCGAAGAGCTCTTCGAAGATGGCGTCGTCGAAGGTCTTGGAGCACAACAGCCCGATGTTGAACTTGATCGGTTTTCCGATCTTGCCGATCTTGCGGTGCCACATGATCGGCGGGACCGACGACTGGCAGCTCATCCCGACGAGCGCCAGGTCCTTGAGTCCTCGGTCCATGGCTTCGTCGAGCGCGAGCGTGTTGGCCGAGTACGTGTAGCGGCTGCCCGCGGCGTCGAGGACTTCCTGCTTGTTGGTCGCGACACCCGGCTTGGCCTTCCAGTCGCCCTTGGCGCCGTCGAGGTAGCTGACGAGCGCCCCGTCGATGTAGTTCTCCTCGAGCAGCCACAACAGGATCGCCGAGACCAGACCGCCGTCCTGGCCGAGCTCGTGCACGGTCTTGTCGGATGCCTTGGTGAGCATGATGTCCTTGTAGATGCCCGACAGGTCCTCGGCCTCGCGGCGCCGGGCGAAGAGGTGCTCATCGGCCTCGGGCTCCCAGTTGCGGAAGCGGGGGCATGCTCGGGTGCACGACGTGCAGCCCTTCTGGCCGTGGACGCAGTCGTCGGGTCCGAGCTCGTCCTCGAGGTGGAAGGGCTTGTAGCCCCCCGACTCGTGGTCGTACCCGATCACGTCGTGGGGGCAGGAGATCACGCATCCGGCGCAGCCGGTGCAGAGGCCGGTGTCGATGACCTCGTTCTTGAGCTCCAACCACTGGTTGGTCCAGCGAGCGGTCTCTCCGGTGACGACGTCGGTCAGTGCCATGCCCGGATCGTAGGTGCTCGTCCCACCGCGTCCATGCCCCCGGCCCCGCACCGCCCCTGACGTCGCGTCAGATCTGGCAGTACCGTCGACCCGATGGCCACGCATGCACTGTTCGAGCCGGCACGGCTCGGACCGATCGAGGTCCGGAACCGCACCGTGAAGGCTGCGACCTACGAGTCGCTGGGCCGCGAGGGCCTCGTCACCGACGAGTTGATCGCGTGGCATCGCGAGATCGCCGACGGCGGCGTCGGGATCTCGACACTGTCGTACTGCAGCGTGTCGATGGATGGCCGGACCTTCCGCGACCAGTTGGTGATGCGCCCCGATGCCGTGCCCGGTCTGGCGCGGTTCTGTCAGGCCATCCGCGCGACGGGATCGACCCCCGCGGTCCAGCTCGGCCATGCGGGATGGTTCGCCGATCCGCACGCGACCGGGGAGCGGCCCATGGGTCCGAGCGCCCAGTTCAGCCCGCACGGGGGCACGCGCAGCCGGCCCATGACCGTCGCCGACATCGAACGGGTGACCCACGACTTCGCCGAGGCTGCAGCGATGGCCGAAGAGGCCGGCTTCGGGGGCGTCGAGATCCACCTCGGCCACGGGTACCTGCTGAGCCAGTTCCTCTGTCCCTGGAACAACACGCGCGCCGACGAGTACGGGGGGACGATCGAGAACCGGGCCCGGTTCGCTCGGGCGGTCTGCCGGGCGGTGCGCGCCCGTGTCGGCGGCCGGATCGCGATCTGGGCGAAGCTCAACATGGACGACGGGTTCCGCAGCGGCATGACGCTTGCCGACGGACTCGCCGTGGCCCGGATGCTCGATGCCGACGGCACCCTCGACGCTGTCCAGCTCACCGGCGGCCACACCACCCGTTCGCCCATGTACCTCTTGCGTGGCGACGCGCCCCGCAAGGCCATGTTCGAGGACGATCCGAACCCGGTGCGGCGCGTGGTCATGCGGGCCGGTGCGCCGCTGGTGATCCGGAACCTCGACTTCGAGGAGGCCTTCTTCCGTCCCAAGGCCGAGCTCTTCCGCCGGGCCGTCGACACCCCGGTCATGTTGCTCGGCGGATTGACCCGTCGGGACTCGATGCTCGACGCCATCGACGGCGGCTTCGCGTTCGTGGCGATCGGCCGTGCACTGCTGCGCGAACCCGACCTGATCGCGCGCTACGCCGCCGCGGAGGCGACGACTGGTCGCTGCGTCCCGTGCAACCTCTGCATCGCCAAGGTCGGATACCAGCCGACCCGTTGCGTCCGCCGACCCGAG
>JBFIHN010000103.1:0-9683 GCA_041601775.1 Acidimicrobiales bacterium | reverse complement strand
GCGCTTGTTGGACACGAGCCGGTCGATGCCGCCGCGCTCGTGCTCCATCTGACGCATGACCTGGCCGAAGCTGCCGTTGAGCTCGCCGACCAGGTGGCCGGCCGGCACGCGGACGTCGTCGAAGTAGATCTCGCAGAAGTGCTCGTCGTCGGTCATGTCGCGGATGGGCACGACGCTGACACCGGGGGACGACATGTCGACGATGAACTCCGAGAGGCCCTTGTGCTTGGGGGCGTCGGGGTCGGTGCGGGCGATCAGGTAGCACCACTCGGCGACGGCGCCGCCCGAGTTCCAGATCTTCTGTCCGTTCACGATCCAGTCGTCCCCGTCGCGCACGGCGGTCGTGCGCAGCGAGGCCACGTCGGAGCCGGCATCGGGCTCGGACATGCCGATGCACCACATCGACTCGCCGGCGATGATCCCGGGGAGCCAGCGCGCTCGTTGTTCGTCCGTGCCGAACTGGAGCAGGGTCGGGCCCATCTGACGGTCGGCGAACCAGCTGCCGGCGATCGGGGCGCCCTCGGTGATGAGCTCCTCGAACACGACGAAGCGTTCGAGCGCGCTGCGGCCGTGGCCGCCGAACTCGGTGGGCCACGTCATGCCGAGCCAGCCGCGTTCCGCGAGTTCCTTGGCGAAGGCGCGGTCGGTCTGCGCGATCCACGAGTCCTCGTGGTGCCAGCGGCCCTCGGTGGCCTTCCGGCCGACCTCGCGGGCCTCGTCGGCGAGGGCGAGCAGGTCGGGGGAGAAGGCGAAATCCATGGGGGCCGACGCTACGCGAAGGCGGCGGCGGAGATGGACTTGGAGTGGGGCCGCACCAGCGAGCGGACCCGTTCGGCGTCGTCGGGGTCGATGGCGGCCCAGGCCGGGGCGGCGAGGGCGTCGGTCCGGGCCTCGATGTGCTCGCGCAGCTGCCGTCCACGGTCGGTGAGGGTCGTGCCGTCGATCAGGCCACGACTGCGCATGTCGTCGAGCCCGGCCTGCCACTCGTCGTCCGGCCAGGCCCGCGTGGTCTGCAGGATCGAGAGCGAGACGTCGCCGGTGGCGCCGTGGAGCAACAACGCGTCGATGCCCCGCAGTTCGGCGTCGAGCAGCGCGGCGATGTGCCCATCGCCCCGGAACTCCCGCAGGAGGGTGATGGCCCACCACAGGGCCACGTGGGGCATCTCGGGTTCGGGCAGTCGGGCATGGCCGGCGAAGAGCGGTCGGCCCTCGGGCCGGGCGCAGGCGGCGTCGACGGCGGGGCGCAGGAGCTCGAACGCGTCGCGGATCGAGTGGTCGTCGACGGCGCTGCCGAGCATCCGACACAGGGCCCGGTCGACGGCTTCGTGGCGTGCGACGAGCATGGCTTCGGGGGTGGTGCGGTCCCACAGGCCGTGCATCGCGTCCTCGACCAGGCGTGGATGGAAGTTGAAGAACGCCGCGTGTACGACGAGTGGGCCCACCGCGCCCATGGCCGCGCTCCGCGACCCGAAATACCCGCTGCGTCCGCCGACCCCGATCGCCTCGTAGGCGGCCGCTGCCTCGGGGACGAAGTAGATCATGCCGTGGTAGGGCTCGAGGGTGCGCCAGCTCTTGCGGGCGACGACGGCAGCGGTCTCGGCGTTCATCCCGCGAAAGGTAGGTCATCGTCCGTCCGGGCGGCGGCCGCACCGGCACGGGCAGCGCGAGCGCGGGTCCGGATCCGTCGCCGGGTCGAGCCCGGGATCGTGCCGGGTCCGTACCGGCCCCAACCGACACGCCTGACCCGGCCCCGGGCGACCTCGGTGCGCAGCAGGTTCGAGACCATGCGACTCGGTGCGTCGTCGAGGGCGAAGCCGGCCGCTCGGAGGTCGTCGACCAACTCGCCGACCCGCCACACCCGTGCCGGGGGTCCGGTGATGCGGTCGGTCAACAGGTAGCGCCACACGATGAGCGCCGGGCGTCGCGGATCGGGGTACATGGCTCGATCCTGCCGACGAGGGGTGACACGAACTCGCTGTGCCGCCCACCGACCTGCCCGCTATCGCCATGTCATTGCCACTTCCACGTCACCACGCCCGGGCGACGATTCGTCGACGATTCGTCGCCCAGTACCGCCACGGCAGAAGTGGCAATGACATGGCGCCCGGTGCGTGCACGGTCCCTGCGGGTCCCTGCAGCTCGCGGCGGGTCGCTGCCGGCTCAGCCCGGTGACGCCAGGACCTCGGAGCCACGTCCCTCGAGGAATGCCTTGACCCGGATCGTCCCGTAGCCGATGGCCGCCGACAGGGGCACCAGGAAGAGCAGGCGTCCCCACGGCCGGGGCTCGTCGGGGACCTCCTCGACGGCGCCGAGGGTGAAGAAGCCGTCGTCGCTCGCGACGGGTTCGGGGGCCACGGCGGGGTCGGGCGCACCCGCTCCCAGGTCGTCGATGTCGACCGTGCCGCCGCTGTCGAAGGAGGGCGCACCACCGGTGTAGGGCAGGCCGTTCCCGAACGAGTCGATGACGGCGGCGTCGGGCGTCGGGGCGAACGTGTTGCCACCGCCCGGCGTCGTGAAGTCGAGCGTCGTGGTCGTGACCGACGGCGCGGTGTCCGACCCCTCGGCGGTCAGCTCGATGCTGTCGATGCGGACGAACATGCCGGTCCCCAACGGCGTGGGCGGCGTGTACTCCGGGACGACCATGATCGTGATCGTCCCGCCGTCGGCGACCAGGGGGGTGATCGTCCCCAGCCAGGTCCGGGAGTCGAGCGTACGGGTGAGGTTGACGCTGACCGTGCAGTCGGGTTCGGGTGCCGCGTCGAGCGCCCCGGGGTCGGCCGGTTCCCAGACGTCGACGGTGGTGCACAGTTTCAGTGCGCCGAACTCGGCCAGCGCGGCCGACTCGGTGAGCACGATGGTGGCGTCGTCGACGACCGCAGCGGGGATCTCGACCTCGAACGCCGCGATGCCCTGGACCGCTCCGTCCGGGCCGGTGGACACCTCGAAGGCGCCGTCCCCGGCGGGCGTGGTCCCGGTGCGGCCGGACCACCAGCCGGTGCGGACGACGGTGACCTCGACCGACTCGCCGGCGTCGGCGGCGCCGGTCCAGGCGAGCAGGGCCACGGCGCAGGTGGTGGTCGCGACCACGATCACCGCGGCGCGTCGGGCGATCCGGTGCAGGGTCATACGCGTCCCTTCAGCTGCTGTGTCCGTCGCGGGGGAGCGGCCGTGCCCGACGTGCCCGACGTGCCCGACGAGCCCGACCGGTGGATGACCTCCTCGGTCCCGCCGAGGTAGCCGTCGATGACCCGCTGGTCGTTGATCACGTCCGCGGGCAGTCCCCTGGTCACCACCTGCCCCAGCTCGAGGGCCAGCAGGGTGTCGGAGATCCCGCAGATGAGCGGCATGTCGTGTTCGATGACCACCATCGCGGCTCCGGTCTGGTTGCGGATGTCGAGGAGCACCGGTCCGAGGGCCTCGGTCTCCCGTTGGGCGATCCCCGACGACGGTTCGTCGAGGAGCAGCACGCTCGGCGCGTGGGCGAGGGTGCAGGCGAGGTCGACGATGCGGCGGGTGCCGGTCGAGAGTTCGCCGACGAACTTGTCGGCGTAGGCCTGGAGGCGCATCAGCTCGACGAGACGGTCGACCTCGGCATCGACGACCTTCTCCGACGCGGCCACGGCTGGCGACAGGACCATCGGGGCGACGGGGTCACGCACCTGGATGTGGCGTTCGAGCGCCGTGGCGATCGTCTGTCGGACCGTCATCGACGAGAAGAGCCGTGCGTCCTGGAACGATCGTCCGAGTCCGACGGCGGCGCGCAGGTCCGGGGTCAGGTCCGTCACGTCCTGTCCCTCGATGTGCACGGTTCCCGTGGTCGGCACCAAGAACCCCGAGATCAGGTCGAGCACGGTGGTCTTGCCGGCACCGTTGGGGCCGATGATGCCCATGATCTCGCCGTGGACGAGGTCGAACGACACGTCCTGCACGGCCTGGACGCCGCCGAAGCGCACGGAGATGCCGGCGACGTCGAGTGCCGGACCCGAGCGCGGACCACGCAGCGGCGATGCTGCGGCCCGGGCGGGGAGGGGCTCGGCCGTGGTGGAGCCGGTTCCTTCGAGGAACACGGCGCGGAGCACGTCGGGACGGTCGAGCAGGTCGGACGTCGGCCCGTCGAAGCGGACCTCGCCCTTCTCGAGGAAGACCGCCCGCTCGGCCAGGGTGATCGCCACGTTCACCGACTGCTCGACGAGGATCACGGTCGTGCCCTGACGGTGGATCTCCCGGACGATGCCGAGCAGCTGCTCGACGATGACCGGAGCGAGGCCGAGACTCAGCTCGTCGATCATCAGGATCCTGGGTCGCAACAGGAACGCCTGCGACACCGTGAGCATCTGCTGCTCGCCACCGGAGAGGTTCCCGGCCTTCTGGTCCCACCGTTCGCGCAGCACCGGGAAGTAGCCGAGCACCCGCTCGGTGATCGCGTCGGCCTCGGCGCGGTCCTCGATGAGCCAGGCCGCGATCTCGAGGTTCTCGCCCACGGTGAGGGTCGGGAACACGCCCTTGCCTCCGGGCATGAACACCACGCCGTCGGCCACGGTCTGCGTCGGTGGGTCGGTGGTGATGTCGTTCCCCGCGAACAGGATCGATCCGGCGTCGGGTTCGACCAGACCGGCGATCGCCGACAGCAGGGTCGACTTCCCGGCACCGTTCGTGCCCAGCAGCGCCACGATCTCGCCGGGCTCGACGTGGAAGTCGACACCGAAGAGCACCTGCGTCTTCCCGTACGAGACCTCGAGGTCGCGGACCACCAACAGGGCGTCGTCGCTGGGCTGGGAGACGAGCTCGTTGGCCCCCTTCTCGGCACCGTCGTCCTCGTCGACGCGGACGTCGGCCAGCAGGCTGGGCACCACGATGCCGCGTGTCGCGGCGAGAAGACGCAGCAGGCGGTCGCGGGTGTTGTAGAAGATCCCACCGAATCCCGCCGGGAAGAACATGAGGACCGCGAGCACGCCGACACCCGAGACCAGGAACTGCGACTGCGGGTTGGCCGTGAACGACGAGAAGCTGATCCAGGTCAGATAGGCCGCTCCGAGCATCGCCCCCGCGAGCGATCCGAGGCCGCCGACGATGGCGATCGAGAACAACAACATGTTGTTCTCGGCGTCGAGCAGATCGACGGCGAGCCCGTGCTGGTGGTACGAGTGCAGTCCGCCGGCGATGCCGGCGAGGAAGCCCGAGATCCCGAACGCGGTGAGCTGGATCCGTGTCGAGTTGATGGCGTAGGACTGCGCGGCGCGGGGGTTCTCGCGGTGGGCGACGATCGCCCGTCCGGTGCGCGACGTGCGCACCCGCCACACGGCCGCAGCGGCGAGCGCGAAGAAGAGGAGGACCACGTAGTAGTAGGCGTGTTCCGACTCGAGGTCGAACTTGTCGAAGATCACCGGACGCAGCACGCGGATGTTGGACTCGGGCCGCAGCCACCCGAAGTACTCGGCGTTGAGGAAGAACTTGCCGGTGGCGATGGCGAACCCGAGCGACGTCACGGCGAAGAACGGGCCGGTGATCTTGAGGGCGGGCAGGCCGATGGCCACGAAGATCGCGGCCCCGACCAGACCGGCGACGAGGATGGTGGTGAAGAACTCCTTGCCGTCCTGGGCCATCGAACCGGCGACGGCGGATCCCATGGCGACGAGGGACAACTGTCCGAGGCTGATCTGGCCGGCGAAGCCGGTGAGGACGAGCAGCGAGCAGATGGTGATCGCCGAGATGATCCCGATCGTGAACAGGTTGACCCTGCTCCCGTTCCAGCCGAGCGGGACGAAGATGAGCGCGGCGGCGATCAGTGTGGTGACGATCGGGATGCCGAGCCGGATCTCCGGCAGCCCCCGGAGTTCCCGGGGGATCGGTCGGACCTCCTTGAGGGAGGTCCAGGTGGCCACGCCGGTGAGCCGTGCCCGTTCCGCCCCGCCCTTCTGGAGGACGAGGGCGACGAGGATGATCCCGAAGAGGACGGCGTCGGACACCACGGTGGTGCCGGTCTCGAAGAAGACGGCCTGCTGGATGATGCCCAACAACACCGCGGCAGCGAAGGTGACGGGCAGGCTCTCCATGCGGCCGATCACCGCGGCAGCGAGGGCACGGAGGATGAGCACCGGACCGAGGACCGCGCCGATGGTGACGCCCTGGATCGGGAGTCGGAGCAAGGTGCCGACACCGGCCATGCCCGCCGCCACGACCCAGACCATGGTGTTGAGGCGACGCACGGGGATGCCGAGCAGGAGGGCACGGTCGCTCGACTCCGCCGACGCACGGATGGCGATGCCGTAGCGGGAACGGGTGAGGAAGAGCGACAGGCCGACACCGACCAGCGGGACGACGACGAGGATGAGGACGTGCCCGCCGGTGAAGACGATCGGGTCCCACGTGAACGTCAGGTCGAACGGTTGCTTGGGGTCGGGGATGGTCTCGAGCCGGAAGAACTTGGGGAGCAGGAGGGCCAGGGCGTCGCAGAGTTGGGCGATCCCGATGGTGGCGACGGTCAGGACGAGTCTCGGCGACCGGTTGAACCGGCGGACGAAGACGATCTCGACCACGGCACCGAGGGCCATCGCCGCGAGGAGGCCCACGATCACCGCCGGCCAGAACGACCAACCGCTGCCGAACATCAACGACGCCGCGAGGACCGACGCCACCGCGCCGAGCGAACCCTGCGCGAAGTTGACGATCCGGTTGGCGCGGTAGATCAACACGATGCCCATCGCCACGAGCGCCGACAACGATCCGGTGATCGCTCCCAGGAACAGGATCGACATCGGTGCTGGAAACAGCACGAACACCAGGAGCAGGAATCCGAGTGATCCCAACCCCGCGATGAGCGCGAGTCGTCTGTCGTCGTTCATGGTTCCCCCCAGAATGCGAAGCCGGAGTGTAGGAGAACTTCCGGCATGTCGCATTCGTCCCTTTCACGTAGTGTGCCGCTCGGGAACACAAAGCAGGGGGAACACATGACGGTCCGGGACTTCTTCGAACGGTATGGCGTCGCGCTGGGGGTGGCGTCGGTGCTCATGCTCGTGATCGCCGCGCTGCCGGGCAACGTGAGCGACCGTGCCGGTGTCGACGCATCGCTGGGCCAGGGGCGCGACCCCTTGGACGGCGACTTCGCGAGCGGCGTCGACGTCGGAGACGCCCTCGAGGGCGATGCCGGCCTCGACGGTGGCGTCGCCACCGACGACACGGGCGCCAGCGGCACCGCCAGTCTGCCGGGATCCTTCGGCAGCGACGGCGCGGCCGCACCGGGCACGGCAGCGGGTCCCGCCGACACGGGCGCGCCGGCCGGTACGTCGGCGGTCACGTTCGGCACCGGACCCCAGTGCGACAACAACGGCCGGCAACTCGGGGTGTCGGGGTACATGCCACCGTGCGTCGAGTGGGGCGGGGGCGACAACGGCGGGGCGACCACCCGCGGTGTCACCGCCACCACCATCAAGGTCGCCATCTGGCAGGGCCAGGAGGATCCGGCCACGCGCCAGGTGCTCGCCGGAGCGAAGCTGAACGACACGCCGCCGGTCGTCGAGCGGATGTACGAGTCGCTCCGCAGCTACTTCAACAACCACTACCAGACCTATGGGCGCGAGGTCGTCTTCGAGACGGTCACGGCCAGCGGCGAGTCGACCAGCGACGCGGCGATGAAGGCCGATGCGGTCAAGATCGCCGACGAGGTGGGCGCCTTCGCCGTGTTCACCGGGAACGCCCTCGCGCCGATCCCGACGGTGCTCGCCAGCGAGCTGGCCCGACGCGGGGTCATCTGCATCTGCACCACCTCGCTGTCGAGTCAGTTCTACCAAGAGCATCCGCCGCTCATCTGGAGCTCGCTCCCGACCATCAACGAGTACGCCGCCCACTCGGCCGAGTACGCGGCCAAACGGCTCGGTCGCAACAACGCCGCGTACGCGGGTCCCCTGATCCGGAACCAGAAGCGGGTGTACTGCCTCATGATCGTGGTCGGCGCCGGGACCACGGTCGACCCGCAGGGCCCACGCGGCCGTGACATCGTCGTCGACGCCTACGAGAAGCGCGGGCTGAGCTTCGCGAAGGTCGTGCAGTACTTCTACGCCCCGGGCCAGAACCAGGACGACATCACCAACATGATCGGTCAGCTCAAGAGCGCCAACTGCACGACCATCGTGCCGGTGGTCGACCCGATCATGCCCATCCTCATCACCAAGGAAGCGACCAAGCAGGCGTACTTCCCGGAGTGGTACGTCATGGGGACGGGTCTGTCGGACACGACGACCATCGCCCGCTTCTACGACCAGCAGCAGTGGGAGCACGCGTTCGGGATCTCACCGCTGTGGGTCACGTGGGACCGAGTCGAGAACTCGGCCGGGTACCACGAGTACCACCACGGTGTCGGGGGCACCGGCAACAAGGGGGACGAGGGTGCGCTCATCAACGTGTACCGGGCCGGGTTCCAGACGCTGTGGACCGGGATCCACATGGCCGGGCCGAACCTGACCAACGCGACGTTCGAGCAGGGCATGTACGCCTACCCGAAGACGGGTGGCGATCCCGCCAACCCGCTGGTGTTCCGGAACCGTGCCTTCCCGACCGAGGTGAAGGACTTCTCGGAGATCTACTACGACCCCACGCTCGTCGGCCCCGACGAGCGCTCCGAGAACGGTGCCGGCATGATCGTCCGGGTGGACGCGGGCAAGCGCTACAACGCCGGCGAGTGGCCGCAGTCGCCGCCGAGCCGGGCCAACGCCGTGACGGTGACGGCCCAGCAGGGCAACAACACCGACCATGCCGCCGACGGCCACACCCACGACACGAAGTGCCTCAGCTGTGGCGGTTGACGTCAGTCGAGGGTGAGGACGATCTTGCCGAGCTTGCCGCCGGCGGCGAAGCGGTCGAAGGCCTCGTCGACCGAGGCCATCGGGAAGGTCGCCTCGACCGGGACCGTGAGGTCGCCGGCGGCGGCACCGGGGAGGACATGACGGATCATGGCCTGCGCCGCGGCGGCCTTCTCCTCCAGCGGTCGGGCCCGGAGTGTCGACGCGCGGATCGTCGCCCGCTTCTGCATGAGGTCGAGGAGCGAGAGCTCGGTCGTCGGACCGGCGCCGACGCCGATGACCATGATCCGGCCCCACGGGGCCAGGGCCGCGATGTTCCCTGGCCAGTTCGGCGCGCCGACCAGCTCCAAGATGACGTCGAAGGGGCCGGCGTCGACGAAGTCCGCGGGGTCGATGACCACGTCGGCGCCGAGGTCGTGCACGGCGTCGCGGAGCGACTCGTTCCGCACGGTCGCGGTCACGACGCATCCGGCCGCGGCGGCCAACTGGACGGCAGCAGTGCCGACGCCGCCGGCGGCACCGTGGATGCAGACCCGTTCACCCATGGACAGGCCGACCTGGGTGAACAGCGCGTCGTGGGCGGTCGTGTAGGTCTCGGCGAAGCCGCCCGCCTGCTCCCACGACAAGGTGGCGGGGACGGGGAGGAGATGACGCTCGTGGACGACGGCCAACTCGGCCATCGCTCCGCCGCCGACCACGGCCATGACCCGGTCGCCTTCGGCCCACTGGGTCACGCCGTCGCCGATCGCCTCGACGGTGCCGGCGAGCTCGAGGCCCGGGATGTCGGCCGGCGAACCCGGTGGTGCCGGGTAGAAGCCCATCACCTGGAGGCGGTCGGCCGAGTTGATGCCGGCCGCACGGACACGGACGAGGACCTCGCCGATGCCG
>JBFIHN010000102.1:0-9734 GCA_041601775.1 Acidimicrobiales bacterium | reverse complement strand
GTCGTAGATCGCGGGCCGACCCGTCGACGAGGTGTCGAGCCCCTCGAGGCCCTCGACGAGGTCGTCGAGGAACTGGACCAGCAGATCGATGTCCGCCCGGACCGCTTCGGGGGCATCGCGCCGAAGATCGATCTCGGTGTCGCGCGCCGTGCGGAAGGCCTCGAGCGCGGCATCGGTGTCGGCGGGATCGAAGTCGGCGAAGATCGCCTCGAACGACTCGGTGTCGCTCGCTGCGTCGCAGAAGGTCGTCTGCGGGTCGTCGTCGTTGCCGCACGCGACCAGCGAGGCGACGGCGAGCGTCAGCATCGTGACCGTTGTCCGTGTCCGTCGCACTGCTCGAACCGATCCGGTCAGGAGTCTGCGCGGGTCGCTTCGGCGAGGCGGCGGAGCTCGTCCACGGCGTGTCCGAGGCCGGCGGGGTCCTTGAACATGGACGACCCGGAGATCAAGACGTTGGCGCCGGCGGCGGCCGCGCCCTGGATCGTCGCCGGGCCGATGCCGCCGTCGACCTCGATGTCGCAGTCGTGCCCGCCGTCGATGATCCAACGGCGGATCGTCGCCACCTTCGGTTCCATCGTGGCGATGTACTTCTGTCCACCGAACCCGGGGTTCACGGTCATCACCAGGACCATGTCGCACAGGTCGAGGACGTGTTCGATGGTCTCCGGCGGTGTCGACGGATTCAACGCGACAGCGGCCTTCGCGCCGAGGTCACGGATGCGTCCCAGGGTGCGGTGGAGATGACGGCACGCCTCGGCGTGCACGATGAGGAGTTCGCAGCCGGCCTCGATCCACAGGGGGAGCAGGTCGTCGGGCTCCTCGACCATGAGGTGGGCTTCGAAGAGCAGGTCGGTGCGGTCACGGCACGAGGCGATCACGTCCGGGCCGAAGGTGAGGTTCGGCACGAAGCGGCCGTCCATGACGTCCCACTGGATGCGATCGACGCCCGCATCGGCCAGTGCGGTCACCGCATCACCGAGTCGCGAGAAGTCGGCGGGGAGGACCGACGGCGCGATCAGGAACGGTCGGTCGGTGCCGGGGCGGTCCGTCATGGCTCCATCCTTGTCGGCCCGGCTCCGCCGATGCGAACCCCCTACGGTGACACTGGTGGACCCCCTCGAAGTGGTGATCAGCGACGTTGCCGCCGGAGGCGACGGGATCGGCCATGCCGGTGACGGACGTGTCGTGCTGGTGCGGGGCGCCATCCCCGGCGACACCGTGCAGGTGGCGATCACCGAAGACCGTCCACGGATGCTCCGGGGGACGGCGGCGTCGGTGCTCGTGGCCAGCGACGATCGGATCGCCCCGCCCTGCCCCCATGTCGCTGCCGGGTGTGGTGGTTGCGGCTGGCAACACGTCGACCGCGCGGCACAGCGACGGCTCAAGGTCCGCATCGCCGAGGAGAGCCTCCGTCGGATCGGCCGCATCGACGGCACGGTCGAGGACGGTCCACCGCTGCCGGATCGGGGATTCCGGACCACCGTGCGGTGTCTCGTCGTCGACGGCAAGGCTGCGTTCCGGACGCCGAGGGGGCACGACGGCGTGGTCGTCGACAGCTGCATGGTCGCCCACCCGTTGCTCGAGGAGTTGATCGCAGACGGCGACTTCGGGTCGGCGCGTGAGGTGACGCTCCGCGTGGGGGCCGAGACCGGCGAGCGGCTGGTGCGTTTCGACCCGTCGGTTCCCGCCGACATCTCGCTTCCCGGTGACGTTCGGGTCGTCGGTGCCGACGAACTCCGCCGAGGTCGGCGCTCGTGGTTCACCGACGAGGTGCACGGCACGACCTTCCGGATCTCGGTCGACTCGTTCTTCCAGACCCGGACCGACGGTGCCGCGGCCCTGGTCGACGCGGTCCGAGCCGCCGGCGACGGGATGTGGGGCAGCGGCACGATGATCGACCTCTACGGCGGTGTCGGTCTGTTCGCCGCCTGTCTGGGGAACGGAATGGCGGTGACCGATGTCGAGGCGAACCGTGCGGCCGCGGCCGATGCCCGTCACAACCTCGCCCACCTGGACGCGCTGGTCGTCCGAGCGGCGGCCCAGAAGTGGAGTCCGTCGCCCGCGGACATCGTCGTCGCCGATCCGCCGCGCGCCGGCCTGGGCGCCGACGTCGTCCGCGCCGTCGCCGCGACCGAGGCGCAGCGACTCGTCCTCGTCAGTTGCGATCCCGCCTCGTTCGGGCGCGACACCCGTCTCCTGGCCGAGGCCGGATACGAACGCACGGTCACCACCGCGATCGATCTCTTTCCGCAGACACCGCATGTGGAACTCGTGAGTCGCTTCGAGCGCGCGTAGGAGGTCTCGCCGACCATGTCCGATTCCAGTCATCCGAGACGCCCGACGGCTCCGAAGAACTCCTCGATGACGGTCGAGCAACTGGAACAAGCGAGCGATGCCACCCTGGTGGTGTCGATCGGGCGATACCACGAGGACGCGCTCGCCGAGGTGTACCGGCGCCACGCCGGAGCCGTGTTCGCACTGTCGCGTCGGCTCCTGGCCGACCGCACGCTCGCGGAGGAGATCGTGCAGGAGGTGTTCCTCCGTCTCTGGAACGATCCGGACCGCTTCGACCCCCAGCGGGGATCGCTGCGTTCGTACCTGTTGGCGCAGTGTCACGGTCGCAGCGTCGACCTGATCCGTTCCGAGTCTTCGCGGCGTCGCCGCGAGGAGAAGGAGCTGACGCTGGCCGCCGAAGCCGGGTACGACCTCGAGCACGAGGTCTGGGACCTCGCCGTGAGCGACCGGGTCAAGGGCGCCCTCCGGGAGCTCCCCGAGGGCGAGCGGGAAGCGATCCTGTTGGCGTACTTCGGTGGGCACACCTATCGCGAGGTCGCGGACCTCCTGGACACCCCGGAAGGTACGGTCAAGAGCCGTATCCGATCCGGGCTCAAACGCATGCGCGGGGACCTGGTCGCTGTGGGAATCGGTGGAGAGTGATGGACGACAACCATGACGAGATCGCCGAGCTGCTCGGCGCCTATGCGCTCGATGCCGTCGACGACCACGAACGCGTGGCGGTCGAGGAGCACCTCACCCGGTGCCCCCGCTGCGCAGCGGAGGTCGCCGACCACCGCGAGGTGGCGGCGATGTTGGCCTTCTCGGGTGCGCCCGCGCCCGAGGGCGTGTGGTCGAAGATCGTCGACTCCCTCGAGGAGCAACCACCGGAGCTCGACCTGCCAGCGCTCGTGGGCCCCACCGCCACCGCCAGCAGCACCGCCGCCCCGCCGTCCGACGGCGGCGACGAGTTGGCCGTCCGCCGTGCACGTCGTCTCCGTGGTCCGGTGCTGCGCGGCGCCGCGGCTGCCGCCTTGGTCGTCGTCGGACTGGTCGCCGGCGTGCTGATCGGGAACGACGGGTCGTCGTCCCCGGGTGAGGAGGTCGCGCTCGACAGCATCGACGCCGTCGCCCGCCGCGTCCTCAACGACCCGCAGGCCACCAAGGTGACCCTGTCGTCGCTCGACGGCGAGGACCTGTCGGCGACCGCTGCCGTCGAGCCGGATGGCTCGGGGTATCTCCTCGGGACCTCGCTGCCGGCGCTCGACGCTCGCGAGACCTACCAACTCTGGGGCATCCGTGGGGAGACCGTCGTCTCGCTCGGGGTGTTGGGACCTTCGCCCGACGTGGTCGCCTTCCATCTCGACCCGTCGACCGAGGCGCTCGCCCTCACCATCGAGGACGCACCTGGGGTGCCGGTGTCGTCGAACCCGGCCCTGCTCGTCGGCACCGTCTCCTGATCAGGAGCCTCCGGCGGACCGGAGACGGAGCCGGAACGTCGAGCCGACCCCGTCCGGGCCGTCCTCGAGGCTGACGGCGCCACCCACCAACTGCATGGTCCGGCGGACGGTCGCGAGCCCGAGACCGGTGCCCGGTTCGGTGTCGTCGATGCGGAAGCCCGCCGTGAACACCGCCGACCGCTGGTCGGGCGGGATGCCGATGCCGTTGTCACGCACGGCGATGAGGATGCTGTCGTCGGCGCACTCCGACTCGACGACGACGGACGGTCGCCGCTGCGGGTGTGCGTACTTGATCGAGTTGGTGATCAGGTTGAGGAAGACGTGGCGGAGACCGACCTCGTTCGCGTGGACCGAGCCCAACGGGCCTCGGATCTCCAGGTCGACGTCGTCCAGCGACGAGTCCAGCGTCTGCACCACCCACTCGAGCACGAGGTCGAGGTCGACGGTGGTCAACATCTCGTCGGAGCCGGCGGTGTCGGCGTACTCGAGCAGGCGGTCGACCATCTCGACCAGTCGCCCGCCGGACCGTGCGAGCATCTCGTAGGGCGCAGGGTCCTGGCCATCGGGACGCGATCGTTGGAGCAGCTCGAGCGCACCCAGGACCACCGCCATCGGCGACTTCAGGTCGTGGGCGACCCGATGGGCGAAGTCGCGGAGTTCTCGTCGCGACGCACGCAGCGCCCGCACCTGCGCTGACCGGTCGATCGAGTACCGGATGGTCCGCCGGGCGATCTCCTCGTCGAGCGCCGGGCCCTTGACCAGGTAGTCCTGGGCCCCGGCCCGGAACGCCTCGCCCGCCAGTTCGGGGTCGTTCGACCCCGTGAGGACGACGATCGGGAGCTCGGGGGCGACCGCGGTCAACGCCTCGACCCCCTCGGTGCCGACGGCGTCCGGGAGCCCGAGGTCCAAGAGTGCGCAGTCCGGCGCGAAGCCGGCTTCGAGGAGCGCTCGGGCGGCGGCGATCGAGTCGCAGCGTTCGATGCGCATCGGGCCGCCGATGTCGTGGTCCGAGAACAACTCCTCGATGATCAGCGCGTCGCCGTCGTTGTCCTCCACGACCAGGAGTGTGGTGGTCATCGGTCGGACGGCAGACGAACGACGGTCAGCCAGTACGACTCGAGTGACTTCACGGCATCGAGGAACTCCTGGGGACGCACCGGCTTGCTGATGAAGCTGTTGGCGTGGCCGCGGTAGGCCGCCCGGACGTCCTCCGGGGCCGTCGACGACGTCATCACGATCACCGGGATGTGCACCAGGTCATCGTGCGAACGGATGTGGTCGAGGACCTGCAGTCCACTCATGCCCGGCAGGTTGAGGTCGAGCAGGACGAGGTCCGGCAGCATCGGGCCGTCGGGCCCGATGGCGGACTCCAGGTGGGCGAGCGCGGTCGGACCGTCTTCGCACACCACGAGGTTGATGGCCACCTTGGCCTGCTCGAAGGCCTCCTCGGTGATGAGCGCGTCGCCAGGGTTGTCCTCGACGAGGAGCACCTCGACGGGTCGCGTCGGTGCGGGCGTCGTCATGCGTTGGTCCCTCCCGGATCGGGGTCTGGTGCAGTGGCGGGGACGGTGAACACGAAGCGGGTCCCCTGTGGGCCGTGGTCGTCGTCGATCCACACGCGGCCACCCTGGGACTCGACGAGACGCTGGACGAGCGACAGGCCGATGCCCGTGCCCGGGTAGCTGGTGCGGGGGTGGAGCCGTCGGAACATCAAGAAGACCTGCTCGCGGAACTCGGCTGGGATGCCGACCCCGTTGTCTGCGACACCGATCTCGACCACGTCGCCGACGCGCCGGGCGTCGATACAGATGGCCGGGGCTCGGTCGGGAGCGACGAACTTCAACGCGTTCCCCACCAGGTTCTGGAGCACGTGGTGCAACAGCACTTCGTCGGCCCACACCATCGGGAGATCCGTGGCGATGTCGATCGATGCCTCCTGGTCCTGGACCCGCTCCGAGAGGCCCTGGAGGACGTCGACGACGACATGGTCGAGCGGGACGAGCGTGGGGGACCCCTGATCGCGACCGGCGCGGGAGTACTGGAGGAGGCCGTCGATCAGGTCGGACATCCGCTGGGCACCGTCGACGGCGAAGTCGACGTACTGCGCGGCCCGGTCGTCGAGGTCGTCTCCCAGGCGGGCGGCCAGCTTGTCCACGAAGGTCGACACCATCCGGAGCGGTTCCTGGAGGTCGTGCGAGGCCAGGTAGGCGAACTGTTCGAGGTCGGCGTTCGAACGCTCCAACTCTCGGTTCGTGTCCTCGAGCTCGATGGTGCGCGCCCGGACATCGTCCTCGAGCGACGAGGTGAGATCTGCGAGCGCGTCACGTGCTGCGGCGAGGTCGGAGATGTCGCGGATCGAGACCGCGACATCGCCGGAGGGGAGTGGGGCCACCCGCAGCTCGCGTCGTCCGATGCCGTCTTCGGGTGCGAAGGTCACCTCGACGATCCGGCCTTCGGCGCGGCAGACGGTCACGGCGTTCTCGAGACGGTCGCGCAACGAGGCGGGGACGAGGTCGGTCACGGTCGTCTGCAGCGTTGCCCGGGCCCCGGTGACCGCCGTCGCCCGACCCAGCCGATCGACCCGGTAGTGGCGGTCGGTGAAGGCAGCCATGACGGTCGTCAGGTCGCGCCGCGAGCGATCCGCTCGGGAGTCCAGCACGTTGATCTGACGGGCGATCGTGAGGATCACTGCGAACAGTGAGCTGGTGACGACGAGGGCGAAGAACGCGATCTCGAGCGCCGGATCGGCGAGGACGTCCCGGTTGGCCAGCGTGTTCGCGAGCAGTCCGGCGGCGACGACCATCCCGACGCCCACCGGCATGATGCGGCGGGCGAAGTGCCCGCCGGCCAACGGCGCCCCGAGCGGAGCGATCAGACCCCGGTCGAGTTGGGTGCTGAGCATGCCGAACGTGGCCACGATCATGGCCGCACTGGTGTGGAGCGCCATCTCGGTGGAGCTCGCCAGCCCGCGAGCTCCGGTGGCGCCGTAGAGGTAGGCGAGGGTCGCCAGGAACGCGAGGCCGCCCGCGGCGATGATCGAGGCCTGGCCGACGACAGTCGGTCGTCGGCCGGCGCCCTTTCTCGACAGCAGCGCGCCGACGCCGATGGCGACGAAGCACAGCGCGCTGTTGAGCCCCATCCGTCCCGGGGACGAGGTGCCGACCATGCTCGTGTCGGCCGCCAGGACCTCGTCGATGCCGAGGTCGACGTCGAACGCGTACTCGACCGTGGTCAGGCCGCCGATCGCGATCACGGCGCCGTACAGGGCCCCCCGGACACCGACGCCGGATCGCCCGTCGGGGAGGAGGAGCGCCAGGCCGACGCACAAGAACCCGAGTGCGGTGTTGGGCTTCATGGACGCCAGATCGGGGGCGAGTCGGGTGACGACGTCGACGCCGAACCACCAGCCGACGACGATGACGGTGGCGGCGACGGACGTGAGGACGGCGCCACTCGCCATCTGGAAGTGACGTCGACGCTCGGGCGCGACGGTGGGAGCCGGTTCGAGGTGTACGGCACCCCGTGTCAGGGCGGGGGGCCAGCGCGGCCGCCGCTCGTCGACGGGGACCATGTGCAGCACGGCGACCGGCGTGTCGAGCAGGCCGACCGCCGTGATCTCCACGGCCTGGTCGCCCTCGGCGGTGTGCACGACGGTGTGCGTCGTGTGGCGGCCGCCCGTTTCGTCGTGGTCGACGGCGACGAGCAGTTCGTCGAGGTCGTCGGGCCGGCCGCCGATGTCGGTGATCGGCCGACCGGTTGCCTGCTGCTCCGACAATCCGAGCGTTGCCGCAGCGCTCGGATTGATCCGTGTGATCAGACGCGTCGCGAGGTCGACGATGATCGTGGCGGCCGGCGACGCGTCCAGGACTCGTCGCGGGTCGACGCTGGACCGTCGTCGGATCTCGTCCGGCGTGTCGCCCTGGATGCCCGTGAGGTCGAAGGCCTGGACGAAAACGACGCCGTCCTCGCTCGTCGGCGCCAACGAGATCTCGGCCTCCCGAGGTCCGTTCGTGGTCTGGATGGTCCGGATGCTCCGCGTGGAGACGCCCCGTAGCCCCCGCTGACGCAGTGATGGCGCGGTGACGTCCTCGGCGATGAAGTCGGCGCCGGGGCGACCGATGATCTCTGCCCGGGGGAGGCCGAGGAACTGCTCGGCCGCGGTGTTCGCGGCCAGGACGGATTCGGCGTGGAGGTCGACGATGACCGTGGGGGTCGGCGATCGCTCGAAGAGCTCGTGCTCGGGCCCCACGCGGAGCGAGTCGTCGCGATCCGTCACCGAGCACACCCTAAGGGCGGGTGTCGCTGGGCTGAGGGCGGAGATCCGATGTCGGACGCGAGAAGACCGCAGGCCCTGGCCTGCGGTCTCCGGTGGTACCCCCCCTGGGACTCGAACCCAGAACCTGCGGATTAAGAGGGGGTTGACAAGTTCTGACCACCCTGACGCAGCAGGCGTCCCTAGTGCGTTTCCGCAGGTCAGAGGCCTGTCGCCCTGGTCCCGACTTTCGACCGTGATGACTCCGGGGTCCCGAAATCGGGCCGATGGCCGATGAAATGGCCGATGGCCGAGGTCACGAACAGGCCCCGTCGACCCGTTCGACGGCCGCCGCCAGGACCTCGTCACGGTCCTCGGGGAAGGCGCGCGCCGTCTGGGCCGCCGACGTCGCAGCGATGCCGGCGGCAGCGAGATCGCCGCCCTCGGTCTGCAGCTGGTCGCCGATCCCCTCGAGGCGCTCGACCACCTCGTCGCCGGTCGGGTCGACCGTGTCGGCCTGGACGTCGTCGACGAGGGCCCGGAAGTCGCCACAAGCGCTCGCGTCGTCGCTGCCACCACAGGCAGCCACGGTCGTGGCCACGACGAGGGCGGCGATCCAGGAGGCGGCGCGGCGCGTGGTGGGCGCACGCATGTACGTTGCGCGTGATGGAGGGAACACGGTGCGTGTGGGAGTCACTGTCATACCCCCATGTCTAGTGTCGCGTTCCCGCTCGACCGAGCAGGCCAAGGAGGCCCGGACATGCCCGCCCGAAACCGCGAGCTCTGCCAAGCCGTGCAGGAGCTTCGGCGCGAGATCATCTCCCTACGTGCCGAGGTCATGTCGACCCTGGGCCGATCCCGCCATCTCGGAGCGCCTCCCGTAGAAGCCGAACCTCTGCCGTCAGATCTCGAACGGTCGCCGTGAGCAGGTCGGTGGTCATCATGGGCTCGACGTCGGGGAGATCCTCCGGGGCCGTGCCCTCCAGGAGCTGATCGATCGCATCGCTGGGCCACGCCAGCTGCTCCATCAGGATCATCACCTTGTTGCCGCGGGGATTCGGGGCCACGATCTCGCCGTCGTTGCGCTTCACCTCGCCGCTCTCCATCTGGCGGACCCAACTCTCGGAGAGGTCGACGCCGTCACAGATCTGGTAGCGGCTGCTGAAGCCTCGGCTCAGGCGCCGTTCCTCGAGCGGGCGGCCCACCTGCTCGCGCCATTGATCAGATTGCACAGGCCCTAAGAGTGCACTGCGTTCTTGTGCGTAGTCAACGTCCGAAATGTACGCATCAGTACGCAGTTACACCGATGTAGTTCGGACATCAGCCCTGGTCAGAGCGTTATTCCCGGTTCCCTTTGCGTAGTTCTTGACCATAACGCAGAAGTACGCAATACTGCGGACATGGCAGGGATCGACAACGAACTTCTCCAGAAGGCGATGCGCAAGTCGAAGGTGACGCCTCGACAGCTCGCCGACGAGCTGGGGCTCTCGCTGCAGTACGTGTGCGACATCGCCGCCGGGCGACGCACCCTCAAGCGCAGCCCCGAACTGATCGACCGCATCGCCGCCGCCGTCGACGTGCCGCCGTTCTGGATCGAGAAGCGGGACGCGTCGTGAACGCCGCGACGCCCCTCTCCGTCGACGAAGCCGCCCAGCGGCTCGGCATCGACGACTCCACCCTCTATCGCTGGGTTCAGCGTGGATCGAGCCCGATCCCGCCGGTCCGCATGGGCACGCGCATCGTGTTCG
>JBFIHN010000101.1:0-9748 GCA_041601775.1 Acidimicrobiales bacterium | reverse complement strand
GGGAGAGGGCTGGGAACCGGCGGAATCCCGCTGCTACGCTGGCCGATCGGTCTGTCCGCGTACGCGGATCGACCGCAGCGAAGAACTGTCCGGACCATCCACGTAACCGAACGAGCATCTCTTGACCGACACGACCACCACCGCCACCCTCGTCCCCTCGGGGCTCACGGAGAGCCCGTCCGAGATGGGCACCTTCAACGCCGAGGGGGTGTACACGCCTCGACAGATCACCTCGAACGACGTCGGCAGCTTCGCCGACTACATCGACGGCACGATGGTCACCGTCGAGGAGGGCCAGCTCGTCGAGGGCAAGGTCGTCCGCATCGACAAGGACGAGGTCCTGCTCGACATCGGCTTCAAGTCCGAAGGCGTCGTCCCCAGCCGTGAGCTGAGCATCCGCAACGACGTCGACCCCTCCGAGGTCGTCTCCCTGGGAGACACCATCGAGGCCCTGGTCCTCACCAAGGAGGACAAGGAAGGTCGCCTGATCCTGTCGAAGAAGCGGGCGCAGTACGAGCGTGCCTGGGGCAAGATCGAAGAGATCAAGGAAGCCGAAGGCGTCGTCACCGGCAAGGTCATCGAGGTCGTCAAGGGCGGTCTCATCATCGACATCGGCCTGCGTGGCTTCCTGCCCGCCAGCCTCGTCGAACTCCGCCGTGTCCGCGACCTCGACCCCTACGTCGGTCGGGAACTCGAAGCCAAGATCATCGAGCTCGACAAGAACCGCAACAACGTGGTCCTGTCCCGCCGTGCCTGGCTCGAGGAGACCCAGCGCGAGCAGCGCGAGGACTTCCTGCAGAACCTCAAGCCCGGCGAGGTCCGCCGTGGTGTCGTCTCCAGCGTCGTCAACTTCGGTGCGTTCGTCGACCTCGGCGGCATGGACGGACTCGTCCACGTCTCCGAGCTGTCGTGGAAGCACGTCGACCACCCGGGCTCCGTCGTCACCGTCGGTGACGAGATCGAGGTCCAGGTGCTCGAGGTCGACAACGACCGTGAGCGCATCTCGCTGAGCCTCAAGGCCACCCAGCAGGATCCCTGGCAGGAGTTCGCCAACGCCCACCGCGTCGGCGAGTTGGTCTACGGCCGGGTCACCAAGCTGGTGCCCTTCGGTGCGTTCGTCCAGGTGGGCGAGGGCATCGAGGGTCTGGTCCACATCTCCGAGATGTCGGCCCACCACGTCGACCTCCCCGAGCAGGTCGTGACCCCGGGCGAAGAGCTCTGGGTCAAGATCATCGATCTCGACCTCCAGCGTCGCCGGATCAGCCTGTCGATCAAGCAGGCTGCCGAGGGTGGCGTCGTGGCCGCCGAGTACCAGGACGCATTCGGCGAGCAGATGTACGACGCCGAGGGCAACTACATCGGCGAGGTCGCCGAAGAGGATCCGGCGGCGGCCGAGGCCGAGCCCGAGTCCGACGAGCCCAAGATCGAGTCCTTCGGTGGCGACGACGAGGTCGCGCCGTCGATCGACGTCGAGGCCATCGCCGAGGTCGCCCCGGAGGCCGAGACCGCCCCCGAGGCCGAGGTCGAAGCCGAGGTCGAAGCGGCACCGGAGACCCCCGCCGAAGGCTGATCGATCACCGATTCCGGAACGAACCCGTCGCCTTGTGCGGCGGGTTCGTCCGTTTTGCGGGTCTCGGTATGGGTCGATCGAATCATCTCGACCGGAATAGTCAGATAACTCAGAAGATCCCGACACGTCCCTCCATACCCTTCGGTACGATCTCGCCACCATCCGAGAGTGAGAGAGGCGGACTCCTGTGAGTTCTCGACGTTGGGTCATCCTGGGGGTTGCGGTCCTGCTGGGCATCCTTGCCGGCGGTCTCGTCTACAACTACGTCCAAGGCGTCGAGGACGACGTCAACGAGGAAGCACGGCGGGTCGAGGTCTACAAGGTCGTCACCAACGTCCCGAAGGGAACCTTCGCCGAGGACGCGTTCGCCAACGGCTGGATCGTCAAGAGCGAGATCGCCGCCGAGTTCCGGCCGGGCACCGCCATCAGCGCCCCCGCCGACATCGCCGGGCAGGTCGCGATCTCCGACCTCGCAGCGAACCAGGTCGTCGTGACCCAGCAGTTCGCCAGTCAGTCGTCGCAGCTGTCGACGTTCTCCACGCTCCTCCAGCAGAACCAGGTGGCGATCACGATCTCGGTCGACCAGGTACGCGGTGTCGCCGGCCTGCTGGTGCCCGGTGACTTCGTGAACGTGTTGCTCACCGACGGGGCATCGAACCTCGGTGGCGAGGAGGGCGACGTGGACGCCGCCGGCAATCCGGTCGACGACGCGAACGGCACGATCGCCCCCGATGCCCGGTACCTCTACCAGAAGGTCCAGATCCTGGCGATCGGCCAGCAGCGGGAACTCCAGCCGGGCGAGACGGTCAACACCAATCCCGACGGGTCGCCGGTGGTGCAGAGCACCGGCCTGCTCACGCTGGCGGTGCCCGTCGAGGCTGCCCAGTGGATCGCCTCCGCCTCCACCGGCCAGCTGTACCTGACGCTGGTCGCCAAGGACTACACGCCCGTTCCCGTGGGTCCCATCGCCCCGTCGCCGAGCCTGCCGGCCGAGAACCCCGACCAGCTCACGCCGTACGGGCCCGACGGTCAGTCCATTCCGTGAGCGAGCGGCCACCCGTCATCGTCGAGCCGGACGCGATCGCCCGGAAGGCTCTGGCGTCCCATGTGGACGGCGCGGTCGAGATCGATCGCGTCGACCAACTCGAACAACATCTCAACGGACCGACCGTGGTGATCTTCGGCCCTTCGCTCGCCAACCCCGACGGAGTGGCCGCCGCCGCACCCGTGCTGTCGACCCGCCCGGCCGTGGGCGGTGTGCTCATCTCCGACGCGTTGTCGACCGCGCTGTTGCAGTCCGCGCTCCGTGCGGGCTTCAAGGACGTGTTGACCGCACCCGTCGAACGCGACGAACTGGTCGACACGATCGCCCGCGTGGCGACCACGCTGCCGGGCGTCAACCTCCCCTCGTCGACGGTCCGCTCGGACCCCGAGGCGCGTGGACGGATGATCACCGTCTTTTCGACCAAGGGCGGGACCGGCAAGTCGGTGGTCGCCACCAACGTCGCGGTCTCCCTGGCCCGCCAGACCGATCGTCCGGTCGTGCTCGTCGATGCCGACCTGCAGTTCGGCGACGTCAGCGTCATGTTGAAGCTGGCGCCGCATCGCACCGTCGTCGACGCCGTCGGGGCCATCGACAAGCTCGACGCGACCATGCTCCGCAGTCTGTTGGTCGAGCACGAGGAATCGGGCCTGCTGGTCCTGTCGGCGCCGCTCGAACCGGCCTTCGCCGACCAGGTCGAGGCCAAGCAACTGGTCGAGATCGTCGACCTGCTGCGGGAGATGGCGGCCTATGTGGTGGTCGACACGCCTGCGCACTTCAACGACGTGGTCCTCGCGCTCATCGAGGAATCCGACGACGTGCTCCTCGTGTCCGGCCTCGACATCCCCAGCATCAAGAACGTCCGGATCGGGCTCCAGACCCTGCGGCTGCTCAACACGCCGATGCAGAAGATCCGCCTCGTGCTGAATCGGGCGAACTCCAAGGTCAAGCTCGACGTCGCAGAGGTCGAAAGAACCCTTCAGGTGCAGGCACAGAGTCGGATCCCGAGTGATGTCGCAGTCCCACAGTCGGTCAACAAGGGTGAACCGATCGTGATCGACGCGCCCCGCTCGGGTCCGGCGAAGGCCATCGAAGCGCTGGTGACGATGCTCCTCGAGGAGCCGGCACGATGAACGACGATGCGGCGACCTCGGTCAGCGAAGGGGAACGACAATGAGTCTGTACAAGCGCATCCACGAGGTCGGCGACGGCGAGACGTTGGGAACGGCCCGTCGTGATCCGGTCCTCGACGAACTCCGTCAGAAGATCCATCACCACCTGATCGAAGAACTCGGTCCGATCCTCTACGACAAACGCCTGTCGGAGGACGACCTCCGTCGCCGGGTGCAGGAGCAACTCCAGGCCGCACTGGCCCAGGAGCGTGCGCCGCTGTCCGCCGCCGACAAGTCGCAGCTGATCCAGGACGTCTCCGACGACATCCTCGGCTACGGCCCCATCGATCGCCTCCTCAAGGACGAGAGCATCACCGAGGTCATGGTCAACGGACCCGAATCGGTCTTCGTCGAGCAGGACGGCCGGATCACCAAGTCGGAGGCGACCTTCGTCGACGAGACCCACCTGCGGCGCATCATCGACAAGATCGTCGGGCAGATCGGGCGACGCATCGACGAGGCGACCCCCATGGTCGATGCGCGTCTCCCGGACGGCTCGCGTGTCAACGCCGTGATCCCTCCGCTGTCGATCGGCGGGCCGTTCCTCACGATCCGGAAGTTCTCGACCGACCCGTTCCAGGTCGACGACCTGATCCGCTTCGGGACCCTCAACGCGGCCTCGGCGCGGTTCCTGCAGGCGTGCATCGTCGGACGGCTCAACGTGATCGTCTCCGGTGGTACCGGTACCGGCAAGACGACGACCCTCAACGTGCTCTCGAGCTTCATCCCGACCGACGAGCGCATCGTCACGATCGAGGACGCCAAGGAACTCCAGTTGCACCAGGAACACGTGCTGTCGATGGAGACCCGCCCGCCGAACATCGAGGGCAAGGGAAGCATCACCATCCGCGACCTGGTCCGCAACAGCCTCCGTATGCGCCCCGACCGTGTGGTGGTGGGCGAGTGCCGTGGCGGTGAGGCGCTCGACATGTTGCAGGCCATGAACACCGGTCACGACGGCTCGATCACGACCGTGCACTCCAACAGCCCCCGCGACACCCTGGCCCGTATCGAGACCATGACCCTGATGGCCGGCTACGACCTGCCGGTCCGCGCCATCCGCGAGCAGATGGCCTCGGCGATCGACGTGGTCGTCCACCTCATGCGCCTGCGCGACGGCACACGGCGGGTCACCCACGTCACCGAGGTCCAGGGCATGGAAGGCGACGTCATCACCCTCCAGGACATCTTCCTGTTCGACTACGGCATGGGCGTCGACGAACACGGCCGGTTCCGGGGCCATCTCAAGGCCACGGGCGTCCGCCCCAAGTTCGCGGAGAAGCTGGCCGACCACGGCATCAAGCTCGGGCCCGAGGTCTTCCAACCGGAGGCGTTCGCTCGACGGGCCGTCAAGGGGAGATGACCGCGATGCGCCGACGACGATCGATCCATCGCTGGCTGCTCGTCGCCCTCGGGGCGGTCGTGGCGCTCGGCGCGGTCGCTCCGGTCGGCGCGCAAGAAGCCGAGGGTTCGCTCGTCATCCGGTCCCTCGACGGCAGCGATCCCGCGGCCGTCGACGCGGAGTTCATCTGGACGGGCGACCGTGCCCAGGTGCCCGATCTCGTCGTCCGCGAGAACGGCGAGATCGTCGCGTCCACCCTCCCGGTCCGCCTCGATGCCGACCGCGAGTTCGGGATCGTCCTGGCCATCGACACCAGCGGCTCGATGGAGGAGAACAACGCTTTCCAGCAGGCCATCGCCGCGGCACGAGGCTTCATCGAGTCCAAGGAGCCGACCGATCAACTGGCCATCGTCGGCTTCGGGACCAGCGTCGACACCTTCGCGTCGTTCACCGCCGACGAGGGCATGCTCCTCGACGCGCTCGATCGCCTCGGTGTCGGCGGGGGCACGGCGCTCTACGACGCCGTCCGGGAGTCGGTGAACCTGTTCGAGGGAACCGACCTGGTGCCCAACATCGTCCTGCTCACCGACGGACGCGACAAGGACTCCTCCATCAGCGAAGAGGCAGCAGCGAACCTCCTCAGCGATTCCAACTCGCTCCTCTACGCCCTCGGCATCGACAACGGCGACCTCGATCTCGGCCCACTCGAACGGCTGACCGAGCGGACCGGCGGCGCGGTCCTCTCGTCGGCCGACGCATCAGCGCTCGCCGGCTTCTACGACGATGTGCAGGGCCGGTTGCGGCGCCAGTTCCGGACCACCTTCGCCTCCGGGACCGATGTGGAGGGCCCGGCAGCCGTCACGTTCACCATCGGGGCCACCAGCGACGAGGCGTCGTTCACCCCTGGTGCCGCACTCCGCTCGCCGGGACAGATCGAACCGGTCGTCGTGCCCGGCAACGGTGGCATCGACGCCCTCCAGTCCGACGGGTTCCTCTGGCTTGCCCTCTTCCTGGTGCTCCTCGGGGTCGGCGGCACGGTCTTCGCGGTCGGGATGGCGTTGATCGGCGACCGGCGGTCCCTCGACCGGGTCCTGCAGCCGTACTCCGACGGCTTCGTCGCCCGGGAGGAGGGCGAAGAACGGCTCGCCACCTCCGCCATCCTCCAACGAGCCGTCGCGCTCACCGGTCAGTTCGCCGAACGGCGTGGCGTGCTCCGTCGCGTCGAGGACATGCTCGAACGGGCGAACCTGCCGTTGCGCGCGGCCGAGGCGATCTTCTTCTACCTCGTCGCCGTGGTGCTGCTCGGGATCGTGGGTGGCGCGCTCGCCGGCGCGGCAGCCGCCGGCGTCATCGTGCTCGTCATCGCTGCGCTCGCCCCACCGGCAGCCGTCCTGTACCTGGCCGAGCGTCGTCGTGGCCAGTTCCAGGAACAGCTGCCGGACTTCCTCGCACTGATCGCCAGCACGCTGCGGTCCGGCTACTCGCTGATGCAGGGCGTCGAGGCCGCCGCGCAGGAGGTCATCGAGCCGACCAAGCGGGAACTGCAGCGCGTGGTCACCGAGGCCCGTCTGGGCATGCCGCTCGACGACGCACTGCACAACGTGTCGCTCCGCATGAACTCCCGCGACTTCGAGTGGGCGGTGATGGCCATCAGCATCCAGCGCGAGGTCGGCGGCAACCTCGCCGAGCTCCTCGACACCGTGGCCGACACGATGCGTGAACGTGACCGGCTCCGCCGCGACATCAAGTCGTTGACGGCCGAAGGTCGGATCTCTGCCATCGTGCTCGGACTGCTCCCCATCGGGCTCGGCATCATGATCTACGTCCTCAACCCCGACTACATCAGTTCGATGTTCGACCGGACCCTGGGGTTGGTCATGCTCGGTGGTGCCGGTTTCTTGATGGTCCTCGGGTTCGGTTGGATGTACAAGATCATCGACATCGAGGTCTAGGAGGCGGATGTGGTTCTGACACTCGGCGTGGTGGGCGTGGTGGTTGCGGTCGCCCTCGTGGTGCTGGCCGTCGGCATACAGCTCGAGGAACGGGCCGGCATCCGTACCTCGCTCCGTCGCGTCGGCGGCTACGAGATCCAGGACACCCGCGACAAGGAACTGCTCGAGTCGTTCAGCATGCGGACCATCGTGCCCGCCGTGCGCCGTCTGGGGGACCTCGGCCGCCAGATCACCCCGGTCGGCTATCTCGACCGCATCCGCATGAAGCTCCTGCGCGCCGGGCAGGGGGACCCCGCGACGCTCGACCGCTTCGTCGTGCTCAAGATCATCGGCGTCGTCCTGGCCCCGATCGCCGTGTTCGTCGTCCTCGTGGTGCTCCGCATCGACGGGCTCATGGGGTTGTTGCTCGCCGGGCTGGTCGCGGCGTTCCTCGCGCTCGGCCCCGACCTCGTGCTCGACCGACAGGTCGAGTCGCGGGTCCACGCCATCCGCGTCGCGCTCCCCGAGGTGCTCGACCTGCTCGTGATCAGCGTGGAAGCCGGACTCGGGTTCGAGCAGGCGCTGGACCGCGTCGTCGACAACGTCCCGGGTCCGCTGACCGACGAGTTCGCCCGCATGCTCGGCGAGGTCCGGGCCGGGTCGAGCCGGTCCGAGGCGATGCGCGCCATGGAGAGCCGGGTCGACGTCCCCGAGGTCCGCTCGTTCATCCTCGCCATGTTGCAGGCCGACACCTTCGGTGTGTCGATCGCCAAGGTGTTGCGCACCCAGGCGGACGAGATGCGCATCAAGCGTCGGCAACTGGCCCAGGAGGAGGCGCAGAAGGCCCCGGTGAAGATGCTCATCCCCATGGTCTTCTGCATCTTCCCGGCCCTGTTCGTGGTGGTGCTCGGGCCCGCGGTGTTCGACATCCTCGACGCCTTCTGATGGAGGTCGAGGCCCCGCCGGTCGCCGACGAGGCGACCGGCGGCTACGGATCCCTCGGGGTCGCCATCGGCGCGCTCGTGGTGGCCTTCTGCTCAGTGCTCGCGTCGTTCCCGCTCAAGGACAACAGCTTCCTGACCCACCTGGCGACCGGACGCATCATCTTGGACTCCGGATCGGTGCCGACGAGCGACCCCTACACCTTCACCGCCGGCGGTGCCGACTGGACGGTCCAGTCGTGGCTGGCGTCGGTGGCCTATGCGGGCGCAGAACAACTGGGCGGTGGTGCAGGACTCCGGGTCCTGGTGTTCGTCCTCTTCGGGATCTCCGGGGCACTGCTCTGGCGACTGTCACGACCGGCGGAGTCGATCGTGGTGCGCATCCTCGTCGTCGCCGGGGCCCTGCTCGTCGTGGGCGACGTCTGGAGCGAGCGCCCCTACATGATCGGCGTGATCGGCCTCGCCGTCGTCTGGTTGGCGCTCGAGGGCGCCGTGCGGCCCTGGCTCCTGGTGCCGCTGCTGTGGATCTGGGCGAACACCCACGGCTCGTTCTTCCTGGCGCTGGGCCTCGTCCTCACCGTCCTGGCCGGTGCTGCCCTGGACCAGTGGCGAGCACGAGGTCGCGGCGACGGCCCCCCGGCCTTCGACCTGCGCACGGAGACGGCGGTGCTCAAGGCCACCGCCATCGGCACGGCGCTCGCCGTCGTCGGTCCGCTGGGACCGCGTGTCCTGCTGTTCCCGTTGAAGGCCGTGACACAGTCCGAGACGCTCGGCGACATCGTCGAATGGAAGGCCCCCGGGTTCACGTCGATCCCCCAACGGGTCTTCCTGCTCCTCGTGTTGGCAGCGGTGGCGGGCCTGACCCGCACGGGTCGGTGGCGTCTCGCGCTCCCGACCATCGCCTTCACCGCCGCCGGACTCCTCGCCCAGCGGAACATCGTGATGGCGATCATGGTCCTGGTTCCGGTCCTGGCGGCGTGCGCCCCCGAGATCGGGACCCTGACCGCTCGGAGCCGCCCGCAGATCGGATGGGCGCTGACCACCGTGTCGGGTCTCCTCGTCGTCCTCGTCGCGGTCACGTCGATGGGTGAGCCGATCACGACGCTCGAGCCCTATCCGGAGCGAGCGGTCGCCTGGGTGGCGGCCGCCGACCCGGACCACCAGGCAGGGAACCTGGCGGCCCCGGACTACGTCGGCAACCTGTTCGAAGCCCTCGACGGGCCGACGGGCCGGGTGTTCGTCGACGACCGGGCCGACATGTTCCCCGTCGACTTCTTCCTCGACTCGAGGGCGTTGGCCAAGGGAGAACCCCGCTGGAGTGCCGTGCTCGACGACCACGACATCGGTGTGGCGCTGTGGAGCCGCTCGAGCGTGCTCACCTCGCTGGTCGCGGCCGACGCACGGTGGCGGGTGGTGTTCGCCGACACCGACTCGATCGTCGCGTGCCGGCGGGGACCGGCCTGCGACGCACTGCTGTCCTGACCGGGCCGGGTGAGCGGCCCGGTGGCGCGCGTTCAGGTGGCGCTGTTGATCGAGCTTCCGATGCTGTGGAACTCCTCGGACGTCTCGTCACCCAGGAAGAACACCGCAGTCAGGCACACGATGGCGATCAGCGCCACCAGCAGCCCGTACTCGACGAGGCTCGCACCACGGTCCTGTCGCGTCGGGTTCCGGGCCGTCAATCGGATCCAGAGTGTGGTGAGGGCCTTGTCCATCATCGTGCTCCTTCGGCTGGAGAGGTGCGTGTATC
>JBFIHN010000100.1:0-9784 GCA_041601775.1 Acidimicrobiales bacterium | reverse complement strand
TCGGCCATGGCGTTGTGCATGTGCGCATAGGCAGCGCGCTCGTTCGCTCCCCATGTCCAGGTGCCGTCGGATCGCTCGGTGGCGGTGCAGTCGTCGCGCTCGGGCGAGACGGACGTGCCACGGTTCTCGAACAGTCCCGGGTCGTCGTAGGACACGGCGGGGGACTGGCCGCCACGGAACGTCATGGTGTGTTCGTAGGGAACGAGGGCCATCGGCTCGCTGATCACGAACCGGTCGAGCACCACGCCGTCGCGGACGAGGGGAGCGCAGGCGAACAGGTCGGGGTCGTCGTCGGGTTCGAGCAGCGACAACACCTCGGCGGGGCCGTCGAAGGGTGCCGTCGATCGCCAGCCGGCGGCGAGGAGCCCCGCGTTGATGCTGCGGTGTTCGCGGCTGGTGAAGTACGGCTTGTACTTCGTGCAGGGCAACAGCAGGCCGACGCGTCGTCGCTCCCGGGCGACCGGGGTGGGCGTCCACTCGTCCTGGATGAACGCCAGCCACTCGGCGACGCGGGGGTGGTGCAGGGCGTCGACGTTGGCCTGCGGTGAGTACAGGCACAGCGCCGGGTCGAGTTCGAACGGCCTGCGGATCTTGCGCTCGGACCCGGCGAGTCGTGCACCGGGGTGGAGGCGGGCGGCGCCCCGCTCGGCCGAAGCCGGGCGGGGCGCCGTGGAGCGCCCGAGGGACATCGATCAGCTCGCTGCGCTGATCGAGGTGTCGAGGAACTGGTTGGTGACGAGGTCGTCGGGCGTGATCTCCGAGACGTCGACGTCGCTGTACTCGGCGACGATGTCGATGAGCTCTTGCACCCGGTCGGCGTCGAAGGAGCCCATGACGCCGTCGGCGCCGTTGGCCATGATCCCCTTCTCGATGCCGGCTTCGTAGGCGAACGCGGCGCCGGCCATCGTGTACACCCAGCCGGTGTCGTAGGCCTCGACGAGTTCGACGATCAGCTCGTCGGTGCCGAGCGGGTCGGCCATGAAGTCGGCCTGGGCCTGCTGCATGATCGGCACGAGGGCTTCGAAGCAGTCGGCTCGGGCCTCGATGTCCTCGGTGCGAGCGACGACCGCCTGGAAGTACTCGGGGTAGCCGGCATCGGCGAGGAGCTCACCGACGACGGGCTTGCCCCACTCGGCGATCTCGACCTCGTACATGAACGGCTCGGCTGTGATGAACCCTGCTTCGGCGAGGCTGCCCTGGGCGGCCACGAAGTTGGCGGGCTTGTTCTGGTCGCTGCGGTCGAGCTGGCTCTCCTCGACCTGGCCGGTGCTGATCAGGTAGTCGACCCAGACCGAGTTCTCGGGGCCGATCGAGATGATGGCGTCCTCGGCGGCGAGGTCGGCGATGGTCTCGACCTCCGGGTAGGTCTCGGGGTCCCAGTAGATCGCGTACGGGCTCTTCTCCATGGTCGCGAGCACGGCCGTGACGGGCGTGTCTTCCTGCGTGACCATGTACTCCGTGGTCCGGCCGTAGCCGAAGAGGACGTCGCGGTCCTGGTACAGGATCGACTGGGCCGCCTGGTAGCCGACCGAGGCGCCGCCGATACGGATCTCGACCGCGACGCCGGTGTCTTCGCCGCCGGCGAAGAGCGGGCCGGACACCGACTTGGCGTTGGTGTCGATCTCGTAGTCGTCGCCGATCAGCTCGTAGATCCCGCCGTGTTCGGTCTCGGGCTCCCAGTCGGCCTGGATGACGACGGTCTCCGGGCAGATGCCGGCGAGCACGCCGTCCTCGGCGGCCGTCGGGGCGGTCGAGTCCGACGCCGCGCTGTCGTTGTCACTGTCGCTGCCGCACGCAGCCAGCGTGGCGGTGGCGAACAAGAGGGCGGTGCCGACCACGAAGGGGCGCCGTAGTGGAGTGGGGTGCATGGGAATCTTTCCTTTTGGGGGTGGGGTGGTGTCGCAGGGGGTCGGGGTGACGCTGCCCCGGGGTTGTCAGCGGGCCCCCCACGCGGGGGACCAGGCGCCGACCATCCGGCGCCCGAGGGCGCCGAAGATCAAGAACGCGGTGAGGCCCAGCAGGCAGGCCACGAACACGGTGGCGAGCATCTCTGCCGATTGGAGCCGGGAGCTGTAGCGGGACAGCAGCATGCCGAGGCCGATCTGGCCACGCCCGAAGAAGTAGTCGCCGACGACGGCGCCGACCACGGCGAGGCCCGCCGCGCTCTGCAGACCCACGAAGACGTCGGGCATCGCTGCGGGCAACTGGAGCTTCGTGAGCCGGGTGGCCCCGTTCGCCTTCGCCAGCGTGAAGAGGTCGTGGAGCGCCGGGTCGGGGCTCTGGAGACCCTGCAGCGGATTGATGATCAAGGGGAACAAGGCGATGATCACGACGACCACGACCCGGGCGAAGGTGTCGAAGCCGAACCAGAACCCGATGACCGGGACGATCGCCAGGATCGGCACCGTCTGGAGCAGGATCACCCACGGGTACAGCGAGCGCTCCACCCACTTGGCCCGCGACATGGCGACGGCGAGCGTCGTGCCCAACGCGATGGCGATGCCCATCCCGATGATGGCGACCTTGGCCGTCACCCAGAGCGACGCCAGGATGTCGCTGCGGACGTCGCCGTCGAGGAAGGCGTCGGTCACCACTTCGTGCGGTGGCGGCAGCAGGAACTTCTCGGACTCGTCGAGCACGTTGTTGCTCACGAAGTACCAGGCGCCGATGACCGCGACGAAGAGCAGCAGCGGCGGGAGCATGAGGGTGGCGAAGCGGCGGATCCTGGTCACGAGGCCTTCTCCAAGGCTTTGGCCACCCGTCCGGCGAGGGTGGCGAAGTCGGGCTGGTAGCGGAGGTCGAGGGTGCGGGGGAACTCGAAGGGCACCGTGAACTCGTCGACGATGCGCCCGGGTCGGGCCGACATGACGACGACACGGTTCGCGAGGAACACCGCCTCCTCCACCGAGTGGGTCACGAACAAGCCGGCGAACGAATGGGTGAGGAACAGGTCTTGGAGCACGAGGTTGAGTCGGCCCCGGGTGATCTCGTCGAGGGCCCCGAAGGGCTCGTCGAAGAGGAAGACCTCGGGGTTGAGCACGAGCGACCGGGCCAGCGACGCCCGCATCTTCATGCCGCCGGACAGTTGGTGGGGCAGGTGCTCGGCGAAGTCGGTGAGGCCGACCACGTCGAGCGCTGCGTCGACCCGCTCGGCGGTCTCGCGGCGCGACAGCCGGTGCAGCTCTGCGAGCAGGCTGACGTTGAGCCGGACGTTGCGCCACGGCATCAGCGTCGGTTCCTGGAAGACGTAGCCGACGCTGTCGGTCGCGAACTCGATCGACCCGGTGCTCGGGACGTCGAGCTGGGAGGCGAGGCGGAGGAGCGTCGACTTGCCGCAGCCCGACGGGCCGATGACCGAGACGAACTCTCCCCGGGGCACGGCGAGGTCACACGGTGCGAGGGCTTCGACGGATCCGAAGGATCGGCCGACCTCGTGGAACGCCACCAGGGGGCGTGGTGTAGGTGCCATGAGGGCGACAGTACGATTCGATTTCGCGAAAAAGACCCCTGTTAACGCCCTCTTCATCGAGAGGCCGTTCTCTTCTCGTTGCTGTTACACGCGGAGGGACAGAGGGGCACAGGACGACCCTGTCCCTCTGTGCCACCGAGGGATCACCGGGCGGTGAACACTCGGTTTCGTTCGGCCCGATGTCGCATGGTTCTGCGACGGAACGGGTATCAGCGCGGGCACACCTCGTACGCCGACCCCGCGGGAGCGCCCATGATCTTCGAACAGTTCCATCTCGAGGGTCTGGGCCACGCGTCCTACCTGGTCGGATCCGAGAAGACCGGCCAAGCGCTCCTCTTCGACGTCCGGCGCGACGTCGACGTCTACTTCGACCGGGCCCGCAGCCAGGGCCTCCGGGTCACCCATGCCTGCGACTCCCACGGCCACAACGACTACCTGTCGGGCCTCTCCGAGGTGGCGGGGCGCGCCGGACTCGAGGTGTGGGGGTCCGCGGTCGCCGACCTGGGGTATGAGCACCGGCCGGTGGCCGACGGCGACCAGTTCGAGCTCGGCGAGGTCGGCATCGAGGTCCTCCACACGCCGGGCCACACCCCCGAGCACATCTCGCTGCTGCTCTACGACCACGATCAGGGCGACGAGCCGGCCATCTTGTTGTCCGGTGGTGCGCTCCTGGTTGGCGACGTCGCCCGCCCCGACCTGCTCGGCGACCCCGACCAGACCGAGGAGAGCGCCCGCCAGTTCTGTCACACCATCCAGACCAAGCTGCTCGAGCTGCCCGACCACGTGCAGGTGTTCCCGACCCATGTCGCCGGTTCGCTCTGCGGTGGCAACATCGGCAGCCGGTTGTCGACCACGGTGGGCTACGAGCGTCGGACCAACGAGATCCTCGCCACGGTCTCGTCGTCGGACGACTTCGTGAAGCAGTGCCTCGACCTCGACGATCTGCCGGCGGTGCCCCCGTACTGGCGGCGCATGCGTCGACAGAACCTCGCCGGCGTCGCCCGACTCGGCACCCTCGCCGAACCGCCGGCGCTGACCCCGGACCAGGTCGAGTCGGCTCGAGACGGCGGTGCCTGGGTCCTCGACTGCCGGTCGCCCGAGTCCTTCGGTGGCGGCCACGTGCCCGGCGCGGTGAACGTCGGTCTCGGGTCGTCGTTCGCGACCTGGGCAGGGACGATCCTCCCCGAGGACGTCGACGTCGTCCTCGTCGTAGACGCACCCGGCGACCTCTGGGATGCGACGTGGCATCTCCTTCGAATCGGGTACCCACCGCCGACGGGCTGGCTCGCGGGCGGGATGATGGCGTGGCGCACGACCGGACGCGCCATCGACCAACTCGAACAGGTCACCGTCCACCAACTGCGCGACCGCGTCGACGCCGGCGAGGTCGATGTCCTCGACGTCCGCCAGCCGGCCGAGTGGAGCAGCGGGCACATCGAGGGAGCGACGTTCATCACCGGCGCCGAACTCCCCGGTCGGCTCGACGACGTGCCCCGATCCGACAAGCCGCTCGCCGTCGTCTGCGGGAGCGGCTTCCGGTCCTCGGTCTCCTCCAGCCTCATCGCCCGCCATGCGCCCGACCGGCCCATCGTCAACGTGTTGGGTGGCATGGGTGGTTGGAACGCGGCCGGCTATCCCACCACCACCACCGGAGAAGTCGCCGCCAACCTCCAGTAGCGAAGTCGTGCAGAATCATGTGGAGCACGGCACGTACGGAGGTCGCCATGGCTCGTCCACCCCATCCGCCGCTCCGAGCCCAGCCGGGTCTGCTGCGGCGGATCTTCAACGACCCGCAGCCGGTGCTCGACGAACTCCGGGCGGCCCATGGGCCCGTCGTCGAGTTGGGGGGCGGCCCGGTCCGTCTGGCGATCGTCGGCGGCCCGCGGGAGATCGCCGAGTTGTTCGCCCGCCCGAGCAGCGACTTCGCCTGGAACCACAAGTTCAACGTGCTCGGCTTCGTGGTCGGCGCCAGCTCGATGATCGTGTCCGACGGTGACGATCACCGACGACGTCGCTCGTCGGTGCAGTCGGCGTTCAGCCGACGCCGCCTGAACCGATGGATCCCGATGATCGTCGAACAGACCGACGCGGCCGTCGATCAGCTGCTCGAAGCCCGCGACGGCCAGGTGGTGGACCTCTACGTGGTCGGTCGGTCCCTGATCCTGGAGATCGTCGTACGGGCGTTCTTCGGCCACCGCCTCACCGGTCGGGCCGGCGAGATCGGCGACCTGTTCCAACGCCCGCAGGACTATCTCGAGTCCCCGGCCATCCGGCAGATCCCCCATCCGCTGCCCGGCACCCGCCGTGCCCGGGTCCGCGCCGACCGGGAGCGGATCGACGCCATCATCGACGACGAGATCGCGCACCGCCGTGCGCACCCGACCGATGACCCCGACGACGTCCTCGAAGCCCTCGTCGCCAACGACGCGCTCACCGACGCCGAGGTCCGCGACCAGGTCGTCACCCTCATCGGCGCGGGCTACGACACCACGGCCGCCTCGTTGGCCTGGATGCTGTGGTGCACCAGCCACGCCTCCGCCGTCTGGGACGCGCTCCGTGCCGAAGCCGACGCGGTGTTCGGCGGCGTCGACGGTCGGTCCGATCCGCCCGACCACACCACACTCGGTTCGCTCGTCTACGCCGACCACGTGGTCCGCGAGTCGCTGCGACTCCACCCGGCGGGGGCGATCAGCCCCCGAGAAGCGGCTGTCGACGTCACCATCGGCGGCTACGACATCGCGAAGGGCACGCTCATCTTGTGGTCTGCGCACCTGGCCGGTCGCGATCCCGAGACCTGGGACGAGCCGCTCGCGTTCCGTCCGGAGCGTTTCGCCAGCCTCACGCCCGAGCAGCGGGCCACGGCCGACGCCGCCTGGGTCCCCTTCGGCGGCGGACGCCGGAACTGCATCGGCTTCATGCTCGCGCAGATGGAGCTCACCCTGATCATCAGCCGACTCGCGCAACGCCTCGACGTGCAGCCGACCTCGACGGTCGAACCACGACCCGTGGGCATGGTGGTCAACCGTCCGGCCGGCGGGGTCCCCCTGCGGGTCGCGCGTCGAGCGTGATCTCGCTGAGGGTCCGCGACCGATGACGTCTCCGCCGATCGTGCCGCGCCGTGCCGCCCGGGCGCTCTACCGGTCGTTGGGCTTCGACGCGGAACTGTCGATCATCGGCGACGAGGACCCGCGTCGCCCGGACGGGTCGCGGGTCGTTCACCGTCGGACCTCCGGGTGAGGATCGACAGTACGATTCGCCGATGTCACTCTTCCGGAGGCGTCCCAAGTCCGATCCGTACGGTGAGTCGCTGGGACGGAGCGTCCCGGCCACGGCGACCGTGGTGTCCGGAAAGCAGGTGACCGAGGCGTCGCCGGAGGTCATGAGCAGCTCGGAGGTCTTCGAGGTCGAACTCGACGTCGTGCGGGCGGACGGGACAGCGCAGGGCCGCCAGACGGTGCGGTGGACGGTCTTCGACGTCGCCATCCCCGACATCCAGCCCGGGACGGTGCTGTCGGTCACCGTCGACCCCGAACGACCGGCGGTGGTCTACCCACCTGGCTACCCGCCGCCCGGGCACAGGCCGGGGATGATCCTGCGTGCCGATGCTCGGATCCTCCCGACCTCGAAGTGGCTCGAGGAGCTCCTGACCGGACCCTGAGGGCAGGGCGCCGCGGCGGCCGACGGGCTGCGGCCCGGTCGATGGGGGAGGATGGTCCGGTGCCTACGCCTCCGCGTCGCAGCGCGTTCGGCCTGGTCGCTCGAGCGCTGCTGCTCGCGGCGGTGTTCCACTTCCTGGTCCTCCCGCAGATCGGGGGCACCCGGAAGGCGCTCGGTCTCCTGGACGGCCTCGACCCCCGCTTCCTGGTCGGTGCCGTCGTCCTCGAGGGTCTGGCGCTCGTCTCCTACGCGCAGCTGACACGATCGCTGCTGCCGCCGGACCAGCGTCCGAACCTGTGGCGGATGTTCCGGATCGTGCTGTCGTCCCTCGCGGTGAACCACGTCGTCCCGGGTGGCGCTGCCGCCGGGGGAGTGCTGCAGTACCGGCTCCTCACCCGGTCCGGCGTCGACACGGGCCGGGCCAGCTTCGCGATGGCGACCCAGTCGCTGGGCTCGGCGCTGATGCTCAACGTGTTGTTGTGGGTCGGGCTGGTGGTCTCGATCCCGTCGACCGGGTTCCAACCGTTGTACGCGACGGCGGCCGCGGTGGGCGCCGGGCTGCTCGCCGTCGTCGCCGTCGCGATCGTGGCCCTGACCAAGGGCCGGACCCGCACCATGGGACTGATCGCGGATCTCGCCGACCGCACCCCGCACGTCGATGCCCATCGGATCACCGACGCCCTCGGTCGAGCCGCCGACCAGCTCGGCGCGCTCGGACGCGAACCGCGCCTGGCGGCACGAGCCGTCGGATGGGCAGCCGCGAACTGGCTCCTCGATGCGTCCGTCCTCTGGCTGTTCATCGCGGCATTCGGGCACCAGACCTCGATCCCCGGGCTGCTCGTCGCCTATGGGTTGGCCAACGTCCTGGCCGCGATCCCGCTGTCACCCGGCGGGCTCGGGGTCATCGAGACCACGCTGGTCGTGACCCTCGTGGGCTTCGGCACCGCGCGCGCCGAGGCGAGCCTCGGGGTCGCCGCCTACCGGATCGTGCAGTTCTGGCTCCCGATCCCGGCGGGAGCCGCAGCCTGGGCCTCGCTGGCCGGTGGCCGCCAACGGAATGCCCTCTCCTCGATGGTCGAGGACAGCACGGGCGAGCGGTGACGCCGGATCCGGCGCTCGCCGCCCGCCCCTCCGGACACGACTATGGTCAGGCAGACAACTGAGTCCATCAGGTCAGGGTCGGAGATCGTCCCTGTGATCCCAGGAGCAGCAGATGCCCACCGACTTCGACGTCCTCGACGTGCACCACCACGTCGGCAACGCCTTCCGGGCGCTCGGCGGTGCCGTCGACGCGGCACCGGAGCTCGACGAGGCCGAGTTCGAACGCATCGAGTTGGCCTCCCGGCTCGAGATCATGGACCACGCCCAGGTCCAGCAGGCGATCGTGATCCCGGGGCACGGCTACCACCGCACCAACGGCATCGCCGACACCCGGGCCGAGAACGATGCGATCGCCCGCTACCGCGACCGCACGCCCGACCGGTTCCCCGGTGCCGTCGGGATCGTGGAACCGCGCGACGCTGCTGCGAGCTTCGAGGAGATCGACCGCTGCAAGCAGGAGTTGGGGCTGGTGGGGATGAGCTTCCACACCCGCTTCCAGGGGGTGTCGCTCGACAGTCAGTGGGTGCTCGCCTACTGCGCTCGGATGGCCGAACTGGACATGGTCCCGGTGATCCACGCCATGAACGAGACGCCGGAGGAGGCGCTGTGGAAGCTCGCGGTGCTCGCCCGCAGCATCCCCGACACCCCGGTGCTCGCGCTCGACGCCTTCGGTTCCTACGAGTCCACCCGCGAGTGCTTCTTCATCGCCGAGGTGGCACCCAACATCGTCTTCGACACCAGCCTGAGCTACAACTTCGACTTCGCCGAGGAACTCGCCGGGCGCTTCGGGGCTGACCGGGTGGTCTTCGGCACCGATCTCTACTCCTATCCGGTCGGTCGCCGCATCAGCCACCTGCTCGACCAGATCCGCCAGTCCGCGCTGAGCGACGACGACAAGGCGGCCATCCTCGCCGGCAACGCCCGCCGCCTCTTCGGACTGCGCTGAGCACCCGTCGTGCAGATCTGTCTGAGCGAACCCATGGCCGAGCGCTTCGGTGCGGCCATCGTCGAGGTGGCGCCCGACGCCATCCTGGTACCGGTGCGCGACGACGGCACCTGCGACGGTGACGCGGCGAGCAGCGACGTGTTCTTGTTCTCGGTCGACCTCGCGGCCAACGACGACGTGCTGGGTGCGGCGTTGTCCATCCTGGCGTCGACGTCACTCCACTGGGTGCAGTCACCCGGCGCGGGGGTCGACATGCCGATCTGGACCGAGCTCGTCGAACGCGGCGTGCGGCTCACCACCGCCGCCGGCGTGCACGCCGAGCCGATCGCCCAGTACGTCTTCACCTACGTGTTGCACTGGCACCGCCAGGTCGCCCTCCACCAGCGCCAGCAGTCCGATCGCCGCTGGGAGATCGCCGTCTCCGACGACCTCACGTCGAAGACCCTGGGCATCGTCGGGTTCGGGGGCATCGGCCAGTCGACCGCCCGCGTGGCCAAGGCCTTCGGCATGCGGGTCCTCGGCTTGCGCCGCGGCGTGATCGACGACGAGAACGTCGACGAGGCCTTCGACCCCAGCGGACTGGCGACCCTGCTGGCGCAGAGCGACTTCGT
>JBFIHN010000099.1:0-9785 GCA_041601775.1 Acidimicrobiales bacterium | reverse complement strand
GACCTCGGGTTCGACGTGGACGAGACCCGCGACCGCTTCCTCGACATCGAACTGCAGATCAACGCGACGCTCGGGACCACGTCCGGCGTCGCCCAACTGCTCAAGCGCACCTGCGAGCAGTACCGGCTGACCCTCGACCTGCTCGAGGCGCGGGGCACCGAGCAGTACGGGTCGATCTCGGCCCAGCTCTACGGGACCACGGACGACGTGTTCCATGCCGGTGGCCCGACCGTGGCCGACCTCGCCGGCCAGTTCCGCGAAGCACTGTCGTGGGTGTCGGAACTCCCCATCGACGACCGCGACGAGAAGACCATCAACGGCGACGACGCCGTGAAGCTGCTCCAGGAACGGCTCGACCGTTCGATGGGCGGCCACATGGTCGACGTCGTCGCCGACGACGGCATCGTGGCCGACGCGGCCGCCGGATCCAGCTACATCAAGCTCCGGTCCGACGCCATGTTCTCCGAACGCCAGCTCGAACAGCTCGAGTCGCACGAGGGCTGGGTCCACGTGGGGACGTCGGCCAACGGCATCGCCCAGCCGATCTGCACCTTCCTCGGCAAGGCCCCGCCACCCGTGAACGTCACGCAGGAGGGGCTGGCGACGCTGACCGAGATCCTGTCGCTGACCTCGCATCCGGCGCGGCTGTTGCGCATCGCCGACCGCATCGACGCGATCGCCCTGGTGACCAGCGGCGCGAGCTTCGTCGAGGTGGTCGAGCACTTCCGCACCGAAGGCATGGACGAGGACCTCTGCTGGCAGACGGCGATGCGGGTCTTCCGCGGCTCGACGCCGACCGGCCTCCCCTTCACCAAGGACCTCGGCTACGGCAAGGGCCTCGTGCTCACCTACGCCTACATGCGGGTCGCGATACGGACCGGTCGGCTCGACCGCATCCCCGTCCTGTTCTGCGGGAAGGTCGACATCAACAACATGGGGGCGATCAACGACCTCTACGACGAGGGGCTGATCAAACCGCCCGGGTTCCTCCCGGAGGTCTTCCGCGACGTCAACGCCCTGGCCGCGCAGGTGGCCTTCAGCCGGTTCCTCCGCGACCTCGACTTCGACCGCCTCGCTGCCGACTACGCGCCGCTGCTCGGCGGTCCGGCGACCCCGGACACCGACGGAGACGCCGGCGGCGACACCCGGAGCTGAGGTGCCCCGCCCCTGGCACCCCTCCCGACGCGAGTTCCTCGGGCTCGCGGGCGGGGCGGCGCTCGGCCTCGTCGCGTGCACGGGTGACGACGGGGACGACGGCGCATCGAAGGGCCCGACGACCCCCGCCCCGGAGGACACCATCGCACCGGTCGACTTCGGCGCACCGCTCGGGACCGACCCGTTCGCCCTCGGTGTCGCCTCGGGCGACCCGGACGCGTCGTCGGTGGTGCTGTGGACGTGGGTCGACCGCGCACCCGAGCGAGAACTGGTGGTCGAGGTCGCAGTCGACGAGGCCTTCGGGTCGATCGTGCAACGCGCCCCGGTCGACGCCAGCCCCGAGACCGGCATGTCCGGCCGGGCGCTGGCCACCGGACTCCGACCCGACACCACCTACTGGTACCGGTTCGCGATGGACGGCCACGTCACGACGCCGGCCCGCACGCGTACCGCGCCGGCCCCCGGCGTCGTGCCCGACACGCCCCTCGTCGTGGGTCACCTGTCGTGCATGCGACGGTCGTCCGGCTACTGGACCGCGCTGGACGACGTCGCCGCGATCGCTCCCGACCTCGTCGTGCACTGCGGCGACTACGTGTACGAGTCCGACGGTGGCGCGGTCCGACCCGACGACACCGCGCCACCCACGTCGCTCGACGAGTACCGCGCGCTCTGGCGTCGCTACAAGGCCGACCCGGCGCTGCAGGCGGCGCACGCGGTTGCTCCGTGGCTGATGGTCTGGGACGACCACGAGGTGGCGAACAACTACCAGGGGATCGACCCCAACGACGGTCCGCCGTCGGCCGACTTCGACGCCCAGCGCGCTGCCGCCTACCGCGCCTGGTGGGAGTTCACGCCGACCCGGATCGCCCCGCCGGCCGGGCCCGGCCTCGCCATCCACCGCACGGTCGACTGGGGTGGGCTCACCCGCTTCGTGCTGCTCGACACCCGCCAGTACCGCGACGACCAACCCTGTGGGGACGACCTCGGTCCGCGCTGCGAGGAGACCGCGACGATCTCCATGTTGGGCGCGGACCAGGAGGCCTGGTTCGCCGACGTCGCACCGGGCCACGAGGCCGTGTGGACCACGGTGGTGCAGCAGGTGGTCGTCCATCAGTGGCGGTTCCTCGGAGGCAACACGCTGTGGAACCTCGACCAGTGGGACGGCTACACGGGCGCGCGACTCCACCTGCTCGAGACGCTGGCGGGCTCCCCCGCACCGGTGGTGCTCACGGGCGACGTGCACTCGTCGTGGGTGTCGGACCTGCGGGCCGACTTCGACGACGAGGACTCCGACGAGGTCGGCGTGGAGTTCGTGGCACCGGGCGTGTCGTCCGACGTGCCCAGCCAACTCCGCGGCGCAGGCTCGCTGGTCGAGCTGTCGTCACCGCACATCCGTTGGTCGGAGACCCGGCGGCGGGGATGGGTGGTGCACACCATCAGCGCCGACGAGTGGACCGCCGAATACCGCCTGGTGACCGACGCGTCGGTGGAGGGGTCGGCTGTCACGACCGAGGAGACGTTCCGGGTCGAGGCCGGCCAGCGCCACCTCGCCTGAGCCCGGCGTCCGCGTCGCTCAGCAGGCGTCGGCGATGGCGATCAGCGCGTCGTGCTGATCGCCCACGACGGCGGAGACGACTGCCATGCCCAGCGGGAACTCGGACGGGATCGCTTCCTTGAGCGACGCGGCCACGCACCGGTCGACGGGCTCGGAGAACGGGAGCAGGTAGGCGAGTTGCTCGACCGACCAGACATCGACGGCGTTGACCATGTCCAGGGGCGGCTGCTCGCCGCCGGGGTAGCTCTTGCCGAGCGGGTCGTCGTCGAACTCGGGCACGGCGAGCACCCGGTCCGCGCTCATCGCGACCGTGGCATCACCGATGGCGGCACAACGTTCCACCCGAACGCTCGACAGCACGCTCGTGGCGTCCTCGAGCGACGGTGCCCCGGGATCGGGCGACGTCACCACGATCGTCATGGCGCTCTCGAGTCCGAACTGCTGCGGGAGGCCGGTCATGTAGACCACGTCGGCGATCGCGTAGCCGGTCGACTCGCCCATCGTCGCCTCCACGATCGGCACCGCCGTGCCGTCGAGGTCCGCCTCGCCGACCTCGTCACCGAAGCTGGCTCCGAGGGACCCGGCCTGATTGGCGTTCTCGGCCATGGTGACCAGGACCGTGGCGTCGCCGACCGCGAAGTCGACGTCGCTGTCGCCGCTGCCACCGGTGGAGCCGCGCCGCTCCCACCCCGCCGGTGCCGTCACCCGGAACAGGTTCAAGGACGTGTTGTCGATCCCCATGGCGCACGCAGGTCCCGAGGTGTTGGGCGCACCGGGACCGTGGGCCGCGAAGAAGACGACCGGATGGTCGACGTCCGAGGGGGCGTCGGCCTCGTCCGACCCGTCGTCGGCGCCGTCGTCCGACGTGTCGCCGTCATCGGGCGCTTGCGCATCGGCGACGGTGTCGGAGGTCGCGTCGGCGGCGGACGTGTCGTCGTCACCGTCCGAGCCGCAGGCGGCGAGGACGAGCGCGACGCTGGCCAGCGCCGCGACGAGACAACGGTGGGGGCGGGGGGAGGGCATGGGGTCGGCTCCGGAGGTCGTGGCGCGGGCTACGGGCAGGTGACGTCGATGTCGACGTCGATGGTGCGGATCGGCTCCGTCGAGGTCTCCATCTCGAGCGAGCCGACGACGGTCGACCGATCATCGGTCAGGAAGTCGAACGGCTCGTCCGCAGTGACGCTCGCGGAGAGTTCACCCGACGAGATCCCGATGCGTCCGAAGTACTGGTCGGTCCCCGTCGGGCTGGTCGCCGCTCCCTGGTAGCTCAGGACCAACTCCACCCGTTCCCCTGTCTCGGCGAAGCCGTAGACCCCCACATCCGTCTCGCGTTCGACGTCCGGCTCGGTCGAGCACTGCTGGACCGTGGTGACGGCGTACACGGTGCCGTCGACCGTCACGGTGACGGCGCTCTCACCCGCGCCTGCATCACCGGCCGGGTCGGTGTCGCCGGCAGCGGGTTCCGGCGTCGACGACTCGTCCCCACCGGCGGAGGTCTCTGACGCTGCGTCGGTCGATCCCGCGTCGTCATCACCACACCCCGCGAGCAGGAGGACACCGGCGGCGAGCGCCGCCCACAGGGACACGGGGCCGGAGGGACGCATGGGCCGATGATCCTGCATCGCGGTCGCGGTGGGGCGGATACCCGCTACTCATTCGCCGCCTCGCCCTACTCATTCGCTCCGGTACCCCGCCCCTGCACCCCACCAGCCCGGCGCTCGACGCGAAGCGGGACGACGCCGAGGCGCCTGCTACAACTCCGGACGTGAGCATCCGTGGGGCAGCGCACATCGCCGGGGTCTTCGAGCATCCGGGACGCACGATCCCGGACCGTACGACGCCGCAGATCCACGCCGAGGTGGCGGTGGGCGCCCTCGCCGACGCCGGCCTCACGGTCCACGACGTCGACGCCTACTTCGCCTCGGGCGACGCCCCCGGGTTCGGCCCGATCTCGATGGCCGAGTACCTGGGCCTCACCGGACTCTCCTACGTCGACAGCACCGAGATCGGCGGCTCGTCCTACGTCGCCCAGGTCGGGCACGCCGCTGCGGCGATCGCCGCCGGCAAGTGCTCGGTCGCGCTGATCACGCTGGCAGGGAAACCGCGGACCGGGGGTGCGCCGCCCGGCGGCGCCGCACGCATGCAGGCAGCGCCGGAGTTCAGCTTCGAGGCGCTCTTCGGCACCTCGGTCCTGACCAACTACGCCATGGCCGCGACCCGCCACATGCACGAGTACGGCACCACCAGCGCCCAGCTGGCCCAGATCAAGGTCGCGGCCAGCACCCACGCGCAGCACAACCCCGACGCCTTCCTCCGCGACGTCGTGACCGTCGACGAGGTCCTCGACTCGCCGATGGTCTGCGACCCTCTGCACCGGCTCGACTCGTGCGTGATCACCGACGGCGGCGGCGCGCTCGTGGTCGTCTCCCCCGAGGTCGCCCGGAGCCTCGACCGCATGGCGCCCGTCGTGCTCGGCCACGGCGAGGCCCCGAAACACGCCGACAACGGCCGCATCGACCTCACGCACACCGGCGCGCTGTGGAGCGGACCCCGGGCCTTCGCCGAGGCCGGCGTGACCCACGACGACATCGACTACGCGTCGATCTACGACAGCTTCACCATCACCGTGCTCCAGACGATCGAGGACCTCGGCTTCTGCGCGAAGGGCGCGGGCGGGCGGTTCGTCGAGGACGGAGCACTCCAGGCGCCGCACGGACGCCTGCCGTTCAACACCGACGGCGGCGGCCTGTGCAACAACCACCCGACCAACCGCGGCGGGATGACCAAGGTGATCGAAGCCGTCCGCCAGCTGCGCGGGGAGGCCCACCCGGCCGTCCAGGTGCCCGACTGCGACATCGCCCTGGCCCACGGCACCGGCGGGTCGATCGGGACCCGACACGCGTCGGCGACCGTCATCCTCGGGAGGCAGGCATGAGCGAGCTCCCCGCCCTCGACCCCGCGGTCCAAGACGACGCCGCGCCGTTCTGGGAGGCCACGGCGGAACACCGGCTCGTGGTGCCGCGCTGCCAGCGATGCGACTCGGTCATCTGGTACCCACGGGGCTACTGCCCGGCCTGTTCGTCGTTCGCCATCGAGTGGATCGAACTGGCCGGCACGGGCTCGATCTACAGCTTCTCGATCCCCCGGCGCGGTCAGGGCGCGTACCGGGACTCCGCGCCCTACGTCGTCGCCTACGTCGAGCTCGACATCCCGGGAGATCGTCCCGGGCCGCGCATCATCACCAACATCGTGGGCTGCGACGTGGACGCCGTCGCGGTCGATCTGCGGGTCACCGCCGTCTTCGACGACACCCCGTCGGGGCATGCACTCGTCCGGTTCCGTCCCGCCTGACCGGCGTCAGCGCGCAACGGCCGCCACGTGCGCCATGATCATGGGATGAAGAAGGCAACCGACGTAGTCGAAATCGTGGAGATCGACGGCGTGTCCGGCGACCCCGCCACCAAGGGCGGGCTGCTCCGCTCGCTGTTCCGGTTGGTGACCGCACCGTTCCGACTCGCAGCAGGCATCGTCCGGCTGGCCGTCCGGATCCTCGGCATCGTCATCGCGACACTGCTGCTGCCGGTCCGGGTCGCGTTCGCCCTGATCCGGCGCATCGTGGGGCTCGCGTCCGACATCACGTTCGCACTGTGGCGGCTGGTCCTGAAGGTCGTCGGCCTCGTGGTCGGGATCGTGAAGCTGTTCTTCTCGATCATCAACGCCACCGTCGGCGGAGCGATCCGCCTGGTGTTCCGCATCATCCGGCGATCGCTCAAGCTGATCCTCGGCGCGTTCCTCCTCGGCAACCGGGTCGGCAAGCGCAGCGCCAAGGCCGCGGCCACGGCCGCGGACTCCGTCGACATCGCGGCGTGAGCGCCACGGTCACCGGGGCGGAGGACGTCGCCTGGGATCTCGAGTCGCTGCTCGACGGCTCCGACGTCACCACCCTCGTCGACACCGCCCTCGACGACGCGCAGGCGCTGACCGCCTCCGCCCGCGGGACCATCGCCGGCCTCGACGCCGAGGAACTCGCCGTGCTCCTCGGTCGACTCGCCGCGATCTACGAGCGAGCCCAGCGCGCGGGGAACTACGCCCAGCTGCGGTTCTCGACCGACACCAGCGATCCCGAGCGCGGCGCGCTCATGCAGCAGGTGAGCGAGCAGCTCGCCACCCTGTCGGCCGAGCTCGTGTGGTTCGACCTCGAGTGGATCGCCGTCGACGACGACCGAGCCGAGTCGATGCTGGCCGACGACGCGCTCGCACCCTTCCGCCACCATCTCGAGACCGTGCGGGCCGGAAAACCGCACGTGCTGTCGGAGATCGAGGAACGCCTGCTCGCCACCACCGCGCCCACCGGTCGGGCGGCGTGGGTCCGGCTCTTCACCGAGCTGACGTCCGCCATCGAGGTCGACCTGCCCGCGGACGACGGGACGAGCGAGTCGATGAGCCTCGACGCCGCCCTGGCCCGACTGCACCACCCCGATCGCGCGACCCGACGGGTCGCGGCCGATGCCGTCAGCGCCGGGCTGCAACCGGGGCTCCGGACACGGGCCTATGTGTTCAACACCCTGCTCGCCGACCGGCGCATCCAGGACGACCTCCGCGACCATCCGACGTGGATCAGCTCGTGGAACCTGTCGAACGAGGCGAGCGACGCGTCGGTACAGGCCCTCGTCGACGCGGTCGTGGCTCGCTACGACATCCCACAGCGCTGGTATCGGCTCAAGGCCGGTGTGCTCGGCATCGACACGCTCGCCGACTACGACCGCAACGCGTCCGTGGCCGAGGACGACCGACACATCGGCTGGGACGAGGCCAAGACGATCGTCCGCGACGCCTACGCCTCGTTCTCCGACGAGTTGGCCAGCGTGGTCGACCGCTTCCTCACCGAGGGGTGGATCGACGCGCCGACGCGTCCGGGCAAGCGGGGCGGCGCCTTCTGCGCCTACACGGTGCCGGACCACCATCCCTACGTCTTCCTCAACTACACGGCGACGGCCAACGACGTCATGACCCTCGCCCACGAGTTGGGACACGGCCTGCACGGCTACCTCGCCCGACCGCAGGGCGTCTTCGAGCAGATGACGCCGCTGACCCTGGCCGAGACCGCGTCGGTGTTCGGCGAGACCGTCACCTTCAACCGGTTGCTGTCCGAGACGACCGACCCCGCCGATCGCTTCGCGCTCCTCGCCCAGAACGTCGAGGGCTCGATCGCGACCGTGTTCCGCCAGGTGTCGATGAACCGGTTCGAGGACGCCGTGCACACCCACCGACGGGAGGTGGGCGAGCTTTCGGTCGCCGATTTCGGTGACCACTGGGAGCGCACCCAGGGCGACCTGTTCGGCGATGCCATGGACGTGAGCGACGGCTACCGCGACTGGTGGAGCTACATCCCGCACTTCATCGGGACGCCCGGATACGTCTACGCCTATGCGTACGGCCAGCTCCTCGCGCTGTCGGTCTACGCCCAGTACGAGGCCCGCGGTGCCGACTTCGTACCGCAGTACCTCGAACTGCTCGCCGCCGGCGGGTCACGGTGGCCCGAGGACCTCGGCCGCATCGTCGACTGCGAGTTGACCGACCCGTCGTTCTGGAACGCCGGACTCGACATCGTCGAGGCCCAGGTCACCGCGGCCGAGGACGCGGCACGCGCCGCCGGGAGACTCTGACCGGGAGACGCGGACCGGGAGGGCTCACGCGACCGGCAGGGTGAGCAGGAACGTGCTCCCGTGGGCACCGGTGGACTGCAGGACCAGGTCGCCGCCGTGGGCTCGCGCGATGCCGCGGGCGATGAACAGCCCCAGACCCAGACCTTCGCTCGTGGTGCTCGCTCGGGCGAAACGATCGAAGATCCGGTCGACCTGCGATGCGTCGACGCCCGGTCCCTCATCGTGTACGGACAGAGTGGCCTGACGCCCGGTCTGGCCGATCTCCACCTCGATCCGGGTGCCCGGCGCGGAGAACTTGGTCGCGTTGGAGAGCAGGTTCGTCACCACCTGCCGGATCCGTACCGCGTCGACGGCAACGCGGGGCTCGGCGACGGCGCGCACGGACACCTCGTGGTCCGCGGTGAGGCGCTCCAGGTCGATCGTGGCCTCGGTCACCAGGGCGACCAGGTCACACTCGTCGGTCCGCAGGTCGGGTGCCCGCGCTCCCGTCGGCGTGGCGTCGGAGAAGGCGACGACGAGCGCCCCGAGCTGGATGGCGTTGCGGTACAGGCTGTCGAGCAGCTCCCGATCGCCGTCGTGCATCCGGTCGACCGTCCGGCCGCGGAGCACGTCGGCCGTCCCGGCGATGACGGTCGCGACCGTACGGATCTCGTGTGCGAACACCGAGAAGAAGAGCTCGAGGTCGCCGGCCTCGTCACCGGACGCCGGTTCGTCCGCCGGCCGAGTTCCATCGACCGAGTGTTCGTGCCCGGGACAGAGCGCATGGATGCGCTCGGCCAGGTGTTCGCTGGGACAGCCCTTCTCCACGTACCCGGCCGCTCCCAACGCCAACGCCTCGGCCTCGACCTGCGCACTGGCATACCCCGAGAGCACGATGATCTGGGTCTCGGGGGAGACGCGACGGATGTCCGGGATGGCCTGGAGCCCGTCCAGGACGGGCATGGCCAGATCCAGGAGGATCACGTCAGGGGTGTGGCGCTCGGTGGCCTCGATCGCCTCCTGCCCGTTCTCGGCCTCGCCCACGATCTCGAACTCCGGCATCGATCCCAGGGCCACGCGCAACAGCAGCCGGATGTCGTCGGTGTCATCGGCCAACACGACCCGGATGGGGTCGGTCACCGTCGCCCGCCACGGTGACGGCGCTTCCGGGGCGCCCAGATCGGCGCCCAGTGCCGCAGGCACAGCCCGGACCAGATCACCCGGCGCGAGGGCCGCGGTCCCGCTCTGCTCCGCGAGCAGATCACCCACCAGGCCGCGCAGTGCCTCCAGTGCTCCGGCCACGGCCCGGCTCGCCACGGCGGTGTCCCCGGATTCGAGCGCATAGGCGGCCGCGGCGACCCCCTGCATCACCCGGTCGTTGATCTCGAGCGCCTGCCCGCGCCGCGCCTCCGCGTCGCGGAGTCGGCGGG
>JBFIHN010000098.1:0-9787 GCA_041601775.1 Acidimicrobiales bacterium | reverse complement strand
GTCGCCGACCGCGTCGATCACCTCCGGTTCATGCTGATGACGCAGGTCGCCTTCACCGTGATCGCCGCCGCGTTCGTCGGCCTGGTGTTCACCGACAACCTCGGACTCCCGGCGATCTTCGTCCTCTCGACGCTGTTCGGTCTCGTGACCGCGATGGACAACCCGGTGCGCCGGACCCTCGTGGTCGACCTGGTCGGCGCCGACGACGTCCCCAACGCCGTGGCCCTCAACTCGTCGCTCATGACCGGCTCGCGCGTCGTCGGCCCAGCGGTCGCCGGTGCGCTGATCACCGGCGTCGGCGTCGAGTGGTGCTTCGCGGTGAACGCGGTGTCCTACCTCGCCGTGCTGGGTGCCCTGACGCGCATGGACCGCACCAAGATCCGCTCGTCGCCCAAGGTCCCGAAGGCGTCCGGCCAGCTGCAGGAGGGCTTCCGCTACGTCTGGGCGGAGCCTCGACTGAAGCTCCCGATCCTCCTCATCGCCGCCGTCGGCACGCTGGCCTTCGAGTTCCAGGTGACGCTTCCGCTCTTCGCCGAGCGGGTGCTCGACGGCGGGGCGACGACGTTCACGCTCCTCTACTCGTTGATGAGCCTCGGCTCGGTGGTCGGCGCACTCGCGATCGCTCGGCGCCGCGACGTGTCGACCCACCTGCTCGCCTGGTCGGCCATCTGGCTGGGCGTGGCGATGGGGCTCCTCGCCCTGGCACCCAACGTCGTCCTGGCCGCGATCGCGGTCGTGCCGGTCGGTGTGGCGACCATCGTGTTGATCTCCGGGTCCAACTCGGTGATCCAGCTCCGGGCCACGCCCGAGATGCGAGGCCGCGCCTTGGCGCTCACCGCGGTGGTGTTCCTCGGCAGCACGCCCATCGGTGGTCCGATCGCCGGTTGGGTGTCCGAGATGTTCGGGGCTGCGGCCGGCATCTGGCTCGGCGCCGTCGCGTCGGTCGTCGCCGGCGTCCTCGTCCTCCGCGAGCTGAAGCGCCTCGGCATCCAACCGCCACACGTCGAGGCCGCGGTCGTGGCCGACCGCGCCCCCGCCGTCGTCCGGACCTGACCCCAGCTCTCGTCCCCCAGCTCTCGTCCCCCAGGTCTCGTTCTGGGTGCGCGTTCCGTACGCCGTGCGTCCCGATCGCGCACCCAGAACGCTTCAGGGGTGGTTCTGGGTGCGCGTTCGGTATCTGGTGCGTCCCGATCGTGCACCCAGAACCATCCGGCGGGGGAAGTGGTGTGCTGGGGTCAGGTGTCGGCGAGGGTGACGTCGACCCGGAGTTCGGTCCCTTCGACCGTCTCGACGGCCAGGACCTTGCCGGCGTCGAGGACGTCGGCCTGCGCCAACGCGAACGCCGCCAAGCGCTCGGGGGTGTCGGTGATGATGGCCGACGTGATCTCGGTCCGCATGGAGACCTTGGCGTCCGACTTGGCCTTCCGGAGCAGCCGGAGCACCTCGCCGGCGACGGTGACGGTGCGCGCAGCGGCGTCGTCCGCGCCGCCGGCGGCGTCGCGCAGGGGCCCGGACTGCGGCCATGGCGAGCGGTGGATCGAGCCGTCCTGCCACCACGACCAGACCTCTTCGGTGGCGTAGGGGAGGAACGGAGCGAAGAGCTTCAGCAGCGTCTCGAGCGCGAGCCGGAGCGCGACCTTGGCCGAGTCGGCGGCGGCGTCGGCGGCCGTGTCGTCGCCATCGCCACCGTCCCCCGACCCATAGGCCCGTCCCTTGACCAACTCGACGTAGTCGTCGGTGAAGTTCCAGAAGAAGGTCTCGGCCCGTTCGAGGGCTCGTGCGTAGTCGTAGTCGTCGAACACCCTCGTGCACTCGTCGACGAGGTCGGCGAGCGCGAGCAGCATGGCCTTGTCGAGCGGCTCGGTGACCGCGGCTCCGGGGGCCGGCTCGCCCTGCAGCAGCACGAACTTCGATGCGTTGAGGATCTTGATGCCGAGGCGACGGCCGATCTTCATCTGACCAGGGTCCTCGGCGACATCGCGTCCCGGTCCGCCACCGCAGGCCCAGTAACGCAGCGCGTCACTGCCGAACTGCTCGAGCAGCGCGAACGGGCCGGCATCCGCGTTGTCCTTCGACTTCGACAGCTTCTTGCGGTCGGGGTCGGTGACGAAGCCCGAGATGGCGGCGTGCGAGAACGGGAGCTCGTCGAAGAGTTCGTGCGACTTCACCACGGTCGCGAAGAGCCAGGTGCGGATGATGTCGTGCGCCTGCGGCCGCAGGTCGAAGGGGTGGACCCGGCCGTAGAGGTCGGGGTCCTCTTCCCACTTGCCGGCGATCTGGGGGGTCATCGACGACGTGTTCCACGTGTCCATGACGTCGGGGTCGGCCGCGAACCCGCCCGGCTGGTTCCGTTGCTCCTCGGTGAAGCCCGGAGCAGCGACGGTCGTCGGATCGACCGGCAACATGTCCTCGGTCGCGGGGATGGGGGAGAGGTAGTCGACGTCGCCGTGCTCGTCGATCGGGTACCAGATCGGGAACGGCACACCGAAGAACCGCTGCCGGGTGATGTTCCAGTCGCCCTGGATGCCGTTGGCCCAGTCCTCGAAGCGGACCCGCATGTACTCGGGGTGGAACTCGAGGCCCTTGATCCGCTCGACGAGCTCGCCGGCCGGTGGGTACCGGATGAACCACTGGTTCGAGGTGACGATCTCGAGCGCCTTCTTGCCGTTCTCCCAGAACTTCACCGGGTGGGTGATGGGGCGGGGCTCGCCGTCCATCTTCCCCTTGGCCACCAGCAGTTCGACGATGTTCTTCTGTGCGGTGAAGATCGTCTTGCCGGCGAGCTCGGCGTAGTTGGCGTTGGCTTCGTCGGGATCGGTCGAACGCCAGACCGGATCGTCGGCGGTCCAGGTGAGGTCGCGCTCGAGGCGACCGTCGTGACGGACCACGGGACGGATCGGCAGGTCGAGTTCCCGCCACCAGATGACGTCGGTCGTGTCGCCGAACGTGCAGATCATGGCGATGCCGGTGCCCTTGTCTGGCTGGGCCAACTCGTGGGCGACGATCGGGACCTCGACGCCGAACAGCGGCGTGATGGCGGTCCGGCCGAACAGCGGCTGGTAGCGCTCGTCGTCGGGATGGGCGACCATGGCGACACACGCGGGCAACAGCTCGGGACGGGTGGTGTCGATGTAGAGCGTGTCGCCGTCGGGTCCGCCGCCACCGGGCAGTTCGAAGCCGAGCTTGTGGTAGGCGCCGGGCATCTCCCGGTCCTCGAGCTCGGCCTGGGCGACGGCCGTCTTCATGTCGACGTCCCACAGCGTCGGTGCACCCGACCGGTAGGCCACGTCCTTGTCGAGCAGGCGGAGGAAGCCCTTCTGCGAGATGCGGGTCGCGACGGGTCCCATCGTCGTGTAGGTCTGGGCCCAGTCGACCGACAGACCGACCGTGCTCCACAGCTCCTGGTACTCGGCTTCCATCTCCTCGACGACCGACTCGCACAGCTCGACGAAGTTGGGGCGAGAGACCCGGACCGGGTCCTTGGGGAGCTTGCCCTTGGCGTCGGGCTGCGGGGGCGTGAAGTCCGGGTCGTAGGGAAGCGAGGGATCGCACAGCGTCGCGGTCAGCATCTGCACCCGACGCTCGACGTTGAGACCGTTGTCGTCCCAGCCCATCGGATAGAAGACCTCTTTGCCCTGCATGCGCTGGTAGCGGGCGATGGTGTCGGTGTGCGTGAACGACATCACGTGGCCGATGTGCAGGGAGCCCGACACCGTCGGCGGCGGGGTGTCGATCGAGTACACCTGGTCGCGGGTCTTGGAGCGGTCGAAGCTGTAGGTGCCGTCGGCGGTCCACTGCTCCCGCCACTTGGCCTCGAGGCCGTCCAACGTGGGCTTGTCCGGGATGGTGGGCACGGGGCGAGATTACCGGCGGCCCCCGAGGCCGGAGAAAGGCGATCGCCGGTCGGCGACCACGGGTGTGATGCGTCGGCACGGACAACGACCCCGGCCGGAGCCGGGGTCGCCATCTGGGTTCGTTCGCCCGAGCCACGGACGAGGACTCACCCACAAACCACGCTATTCGCGCGGCGCGAACAAGACAATGAGCCGGATGGCCACTCCGGATGGCCCGTCTCGGCCGTTCAGCCCACCGCCACGGCGAGCGTCACCGTGGCCGAGACGGTGCCGGCGCTCCGCGCGATCTCGATCGTGCCACCACCGACGAACGTGCCGCCGCCGGTCGATGGTGCCGCTCGCAACAGGGTGCCGTTGCCCCGGCCCCGGACCGGCCGCCCGGCCGCCACGCCCTCGGGTGTCCCGGCCACGATCGACGGCTCTGCCGGCGTGAGCACCACCTGACCGGGCGGGACCCGGAGCGTGCTCCCGTCGGAATCCACGCCGACGACGTCGACCATCCGGACCCGGGCGTGCCAGCCCTCCAGCGTTCCTCGGGCGTCGACGACGGTGATGGCGGGAATCGTGCCGCGCAGCACGTCGCCGTCGGACGACAACGCGACGGTGAGCGAGCGCGGTTCGACCGTCAGTTCACCGCCGCGGATCTCCAGCCGGATGGTCTGGGTCTGGGTCTCGGGCCGGGCCACGGGTCCCGGTCCCGGAGCACCGGCGTGCGGGGGCGTTGACCGACGACCGGTGTCGTAGGAGATCGCGGTCGTCGCGGCGGCGCTCGACGGCGTGGCTCCCACCGTCGCTGCCATCGCGCCGGCCACGACCACCGTGGCTGATGCGACCACCAGTGCACCGAATCGTCTTCGTGCCATTGCCGTCCCTCACGTCCGAGGAGACGGCCATGCACCGCCTCACGACGGTGATCGGCAGCGTGCGGCGTGATGTTGACCGTGGTGGGTCGTTCGGCCTGTTGTCCTCATGTCCCGGCGTCGTGGACCGAGGCGCGTGCATCGGTCCGATTCCAGAAGCGTCGCTTCGGGGTCTCGGCGAGGTGCGCGGGCCTGCGTCGGGTGACCGGACTCCGGGGACGATCGATGCCCGGTGGCTCGTCGGCCGCGAAGATCTGCGTCGCGGAGATCTCGGTCGATCGCGTGACGATCTCGACGAGGCGGCGGTGGGCAGCGTCCCGGAGCTCCGCCTCGTGGGTCCTCGCCGACTCGACGAGCCCCTGCGACCGCGCCTCGACGTCATCGGCCATCTCGACGACTCGATGCTCGAGTTCCTTGCGCATGTTGGCCAGCCGGGTCTCGAGGTCCGACAACTCCTTGGCGTGTTCGCGGCGGCGGGCCTCGAAGGCCTGCTCTTCTCGTTGCCAGAGCGATTCCATCTCCGCGAACCGTGCGGCGTGGACCTCGGCCGCGCCGATCACCGCGTGTGCGTGCGCGGTGGCCTCGTCGAGCGCCGCTTTGGCTTCGTCCCGGTGGAGTTGCGCCTGGCGGATGTTCTCGGCGGCGGCTGCACCCACCGCACGTGCGGACTCCTCGGTTCGCTCTCGGGTCGAGGAGACCACGGACTGCAGTTCGTCGTGGGCCGCTTCCACCGACGCCAGCAATTCGGCCGACTGCTCGGCCGCGTCGCGCTGGAGTTGTTCGGTCAGGACCTCTGCCTGGGCGTGGTGATCCATGAGCGCCACGTCGGTCTCCCGACGGAGCCGGGAGGCGAGCGCGCTCGAGGCAGCGATCGCCCGCGCCGTGTCCAACTCGTAGGGATCGGCCACGGGAGGGGCCGCGGGAGGGGTCGCCACGGGAGGGGTCGCCACGGGAGGGTCCAGCTCCGCAGCGACCGCCGGCTCGGTCAGGTCGAGGACGTCGTCGGGCTCACCGGGCGGAAGAGCTGCGATGGCCCCCGGTCCCAACGCGAGGGCGCGCTCCACGTCCTCGGGCTCGACGCCGTCGTCGATCGGCGGCCGGTGCAGTCGGTCCCGGACCCGGTTCCGGATCGACAGCAGGACCATCTGCAGCGCCACGGCACCGAGCAGGAGCAGGCCCCACGGATACGTCGAGGACGACGTCGCGAAGGCAACCGGTCCCGACGGTCCGGCGAGGCTCCCGGCCACGTTGATGGTGCCGAAGCTGAAGGCGTCGACGCGCACCGGGATCCGATACGTCACCGTGTCGCCGGGCTCGATCGCCTCGAGCGTCGGCACCGCGACCACGTGGGTCGGATCCGATCCGGATCCCCACGTGACACTCGGAACCGGAGCTGCGGCCTCGGTGCCGACGTTGCGGACCGTCAGACGGAGATCGCGGCTGGCGGCTCCTCCGAACCAGGCGGTCCACGGGCCCGAACCGACGAGTGCGCTGTCGAGGACCTCGAACGCGCGGGCCGGCGTCGTGTCCGGGGCCACCGTCGTGGGTGCGCTCGGGGCATCCAGCACGTCGAAGGGGAATCGAACGGTCGACGCCGTGCGTTCGCCGCTGACGAAGACGACGCACGGGCACGGGCTGGGCGGTACGGCGACGACGAGGGTGAGTCGGAACGATCCGTCCTCGCCGGTCATGATCGTCCGGCTGGACGGAAGGTGACAGTCGGCGGACAGGGCGAGCGCTTCGTTCCCGCACACGCTCGCCTGGACGCGCGTGGTGCCCGGCCACCCCGTCCCGGAGACCGTGATCTCCTCGCCCGCGGCAGCCGATCCGCGGTCGGTGGACGCGCTGACGCCGGTCTGGCCGCTCGCCGGGATCACCGGCACGAACACCGAGACGACGGCGAGGGTGGCTGCGATGGCCAAGATGCGCCTCATACCGACACCAACTCGTGGTCGGTGGGCTCCTCGTCAGGCCACGCTCGATGGCCGGGGTCGTCGTCACCGGACCGGCGTCGTCGCCACCACCACCACCCACCCAGCAGGATCACCACCGCGACGTAGAGCCAGGGCACGGCCCAGAACGTGGTGGTGCGCACGGTGTCGACGGCATCGGTCGTCAGATGGATCCGCGCGGTCATCCGACCCAGGGCGGGGACCTCGGTGAACTCCTGGGAGATCTGGACGCTGCTGCCGGGCAGGAGCTCGCGCAGCTCGATCGGGTCGTTCGTCTGCTTGCCGATCCCGAAGGGCCCGGAGAGCTCGGTGGCTGCGGTCGGGGCGACACGGAGATTGCCGGTGTTCACGATCTCGAAGGTGAGCCGAGCCGACCCGGACCCGGTGAGACCGGGGAGCAGGGGCTGGGAGCCGTCGACCTCGATGTTCCTGACCTCGAGGGCGGGATTCAGCGGCCCGGCGACGCGGAGGTAGACGCGTGCGCCGACCGCGCGCAGCAGGTCGATGTTGGCGTCTCCCGCATCGACGGTCTCGACGGGTGTGGTGTTGACCCCGGCCACGCCTCCGGCGTGGTCACCGGGTTCCGCGTTCTCGGGGACTCGGATCAGGATCGGGAGATCGGCCCGACTCGCCGGTCCGACGGTCACCTCGGTGTCGGGGAGTTCGATCCACGACCCGGTGTCGACGGCGTCGACGTCCTCGCCGTAGATGGCGAAGCCACCGTCGGCGGTGTTGTAGCCGTCGCCGCTCCACACCCGGAACGAGATCGGTTCGTCGGTGAAGTTGAAGATCGAGATGGAGTCCTGGATGGTCTGGCCCGGGAGGACCTCGAGGCTGATGGCGCTGCGATCCGGTCGTTGTCCGTTGGTTCCGGGGGAGACCGCGAACGCACTGTTCGGCTGTTCGAGGTCGTTGGGCTCCCCGGCCGCGGACGGCGCGTCGTCTGCTTCCTGCGCGCCGGCGCTCCCCGGGAGGAAGAGCGTCGTGATCAGCGCGGCGGCCAGCAGCCGACGAACGGTCCGCATCCCTCTGGCAGTGCTTCGGTTCATCGGTTCCCCCCGGATTGCTGGTACGAAGAAGTGGGGCCGGCCGGAGGCCGGCCCCACTTGGTTGTTTGCCTGCGGTGTGTCGGCGCTACATGAGGAGCAGCGTCATGGTTGCCTGGTAGGACCCAGCGGCAGTGCTGGCCCCCACGAACAGGTTGAGGTCGGCGTTGCCGGCGAAGGTCCCGCCGCCACCTCCGGGCGCTGCCGTGCAGAGCGTGGCTCCGACGGTGTTGTCCAGATCCGCGACGGGCCCGCTGATCACTTCAGCCGGATTGCCGTCGAGGATGCCGTCCGGCGGCACCGATGCATCGATCGGGTCACAGCTCGGTGTCCACTCCATGTCGGAAGCGGGGATGACGTTGCTCCCGCCTCCGAGACCGTTCTCGAGGTCGGTCATGGTCGCGCTCAGGTCCCAACCGAAGAGGCTGCCCGTGGCGTCGACCACGGTCACCTCGTTGATGGCACCAGACACGAACTGCGACGTGCCGGTCAACTGGATGTCACCCAGGTCGACGATGCCGCCGGCCTGGCTCATGGACAACGTGCCCGGGAGCACGTCGAGCAGGATCGTCTGCTGGATCGAGCACGACTGGCCGGTGGGGCCACCCGTCGACCACAACTCGGATCCCGGGACGGTGCACTCGTCGGAGCTCACCTGGAAGCCGGTCTGGATCGCGAACAGCGATCCTGGCGTGGCCGGCCCGGGCGGTTGCGGGTAGCCGAGACCCCCCTCACCGGCGGCGATGATGCCCGTGTCGGCGACGACGGTCTGCGTCGTGCTGAAGGCACCGGTGCTGTCCACCGTGACCACGAACGGGCCCGCGAGGACCGTGTCGCCCGTGGCGTTCAGGAACTGGACAGCCGTGGAGGGGCTGTTCGGGTTCCAGTTGGTGCCGGTGATCACGATCGGCGCACCTTCGCCCGCGTTCCCGGGAGCCGAGATGGTCGGCGCGCCGAGGATCAGCAGGTCGTCGGTGTCGCTCTCGGCCTGGTCGGTGCTCACTCGCAGGAGCTGGGCACCGGTTCCGGCAGCCGGATCGATGGTCGCCGTCCCGGACAGGACGCCGGAGCCGTCGATCGCCGCGGTGACGCCGGACAATCCGGCAGCCGAACACGCCGTCTCGGCCAGATCGCACAGCTCCACGTCGATCGCCGACGATGCTGACCAGTTCGGGCCGCCGAAGGCGACCTCGTTGCCGGCTCGTGCCGCGTTGTCCACGACCTGGCCGGTCACGCTGGTGATGTCCGCGGTCGGGACCGGGGCCGCGGTGATCGGCACGGTCAGGAACGGCGTCTGGTTGAACGGGATCGTGGTCGGTGGATCCGTCTGGGGATCGACCGAGGGATCCGGGATCTCCGTGGCCACGGAGCCACAGATGATGGGCAGCGGCAGCGCCCCGATCGCGAGGTCGATCCGCAGAGGATCTGCGCCGAGCTCGAACTCGATGTCGCTGCCGGCCGCACCGGTCGCGGTGAACGTCTGCGTGATCGGTGACGGAGGCGTGAACACGAAGTCGCCGGTGGCGAACGACGGGATGTTCGTCTCGCTGGCCGGGAGGCCGGGATCGAAGTCCGGGTTCGCCACACCGACGGTCTGGGTTCCCTCGGACCAGTTGAACTCGGTCAGCGCGCCCGACGACCCCGACGGGACCGGCACGCGGACCCGGACGTTGGTCACGTTCACATCGGTGATCGGTGTGAAGAAGATGGTGTAGCCGGTGATCAACGCGCCCTGGATGAAGTCCTGGGTGAGGGTGACCTCCGGGCTGATGGTGGCATCGAAGCTCTGGCCCGGCAGCACGCTCGCCGGAACCGCCGATCCGTCCATCGTGACCGGGAGGTTGAACGGGTTGCCCGCGGCCGAGCAGTTCAGCCACACCTGGGTCGGCACCGCTCCTGCTGGTGGTGCTGCTACAGCGAAGGCGAGCAGCGATGACAACATCGCAGCGATCGCCAGACAGGCGCCGAAGCGGCGCCGTCGATTGGGTGGTCTCACGGGGAGTCTCCTTGTGGTCTGTGGCTCGGGCGAAACATTGCACTTGCTGATGCGCGGCAAGAAGCCGCCAATGAGTCCC
>JBFIHN010000097.1:0-9788 GCA_041601775.1 Acidimicrobiales bacterium | reverse complement strand
GGTGTCGTCCGCGCCGGCAGACGCCGGGCAGCGACGCGTGTGCCCGCCCAGGGGCCAGACTGGGGAGCTATGTGCGGAATCATCGCCGTCCTGCGTCGCCCCGTCGATCGCGTCGACCTGGACTCCGGTCCGCTCGCCGATCACCTCGACCGCGCCGTGACCTCGCTGCGGACTGCGGTCTCCGAACCGCGACCGGCGCCGATGGCCGAGGCGGCAGCGTCGCTCGAAGCGGTGTCGGCTGCACTCCACGGCCCGCAGGGGGTGCGCTTCCTCCTGACCGACCAGGTGGGTGCCGCCCGGATCCGTGGCCTCGTCGCCACGTTGACGGGAGTGATCGAGGACCTCGATGCCGCGTTGGATGCGCTCGTCGTGGACGACGGGACCGAGGCCCGCAACGCCGCCGCGGTCCGGTGCAAGGACGCCGTGTGGGCCATCGACCGTGACCGGATCGGCACCGCCGACGGCGTGTCGTCGCTGCTCGGACGCGAGATCGGTTGGTCGGCCGTCGAGGCGTGCACGCAGATCGAACAGGCCCTTCGCTCGATCGACCGCCTCGAGGTGCGGGGGCGCGACTCGGCCGGCCTGCTCGTCTTGGTGCGTGACCACGGCCTCGACGCCGACGACGCCGCCCTGACCGGTCTTCTCCGAGGCCGGGTCGACGACGAACTGCTCCGGTCGGGAGCGGTGCGCGTGGTCGACGCCGACGGCAGCCCGGCGCTCGCCTTCGCCTACAAGGCTGCGGCGGAGATCGGCGAGTTGGGCGACAACACGGCGGCGCTCCGTGCTGCCATTGCAGACGACGGCCTCCTGCGGTTGGCCCTCAGCGGCGAGAACGCCCACGCCGTGGTGTTGGGCCACACCCGTTGGGCCAGCGTCGGCATCATCTCCGAGGCCAACGCCCATCCCCTCGACTCCTGGGAGAGCACCCAGACCGACGGCCCGTTCGTGGCGGCGGCGCTCAACGGCGACGTCGACAACTTCGCTGACCTGAAGGCCGGCAACGGGTTGGCCATCTGGCCCGAGATCACCACCGATGCCAAGGTCATCCCCACGCTGGTGTCGCGCCGTCTCGTCGCCGGCGACGACCACCTCGAGGCGTTCCGCGCGTCGGTGGCCTCATTCGAGGGATCGGTCGCCATCGCGGCGACCGCTGCCGACCGGCCCAACACCTTGATGCTTGCCCTGCGCGGTTCGGGCCAGGCGCTCTACGTCGGGCTCGCGGACGACGCCTTCGTCGTGGCATCCGAGCCGTACGGGCTGGTGGAGGAGACCTCTCGGTACGTCCGCATGGACGGCGAGACGCCGGCCAATCCCGACAACCCGAACGCCAGCCGCGGGCAGATCCTGTTGTTGGACGGCGACCGGGCGGGGACGCTCGACGGCATCGAACGGATCGCGTACGACGGCACGCCGATCCCGGTGTCGGACGACGATGTGGTGCGCGCCGAGATCACGACGCGCGACATCGACCGCGGCGAGTTCCCCCACTTCCTGCTCAAGGAGGTGACGGAGTCCCCGGTCAGCTTCCACAAGACGCTCCGAGGGCGCCTGGTCGGCGGCGACGACGGCGACGACCTCCGCGTCGTCCTGCCCGACGATTCGCTCCCGGATTCGATCCGCGCGGCGCTCGCCTCCGGGACGATCCGCCGGATCCTGGCCATCGGACAGGGGACGGCCCACATCGCCAGCCGGGGCTTCGTCGCGCTGGTCGAGGGCGCGGCCGACCGCCACGACGTCCAGGTCGAGGCGATCCCGGCGACCGAGTTGTCGGGGTTCCGTCTCCGACAGGACATGTCCGACACGCTCATCGTCGCCATCAGCCAGTCGGGGACGACCACCGACACCAACCGCACCGTCGACCTGGTCCGCTCGCGGGGTGCGTCGGTCATCGCCATCGTGAACCGGCGGGGGTCCGACCTCACCGACCGGGCCGACGGCGTGCTCTACACGTCCGATGGACGGGACGTCGAGATGGCCGTGCCGTCGACCAAGGCGTTCTACGCCCAGATCGCTGCCGGCTACCTGCTCGCGCTCGCGGTCGCCGAGCAGTGGGGCGAGTCACCCGACCAGGAACTGTTGCGCTCGATCCGCGACCTGCCCGAGGCCATGGTGAAGACCCTGGCGACCCGGCCGGCGATCGCCGAGGCGGCACACGAGTGGTGTCCGTCGCGTCGCTACTGGGCGATCGTCGGCAACGGCACGAACCGGATCGCGGCCGAGGAACTGCGGATCAAGCTCTCGGAGCTCTGCTACAAGTCGATCGCCTGCGACGCCACCGAGGACAAGAAGCACATCGACCTCTCGTCCGAGCCGCTCATCTTGGTGTGTGCCGCCGGGCTCACCGGCTCGAACGTCGACGACGTGGCCAAGGAGGTGGCGATCTACCGAGCGCACAAGGCCGCGCCGATCGTCATCGCGACCGAAGGGGAAGGGCGCTTCGCGAGTGCGCTCGCCGTGCTCCACGTCCCCGAGACCCATCCGATGTTGGCGTACGTGCTGGCGACCATGGTGGGTCACCTCTTCGGCTACGAGGCGGCACTGGCCATCGACGCCCAGGCGATGCCCCTCAAGCAGGTCCGTGCCTCGATCGAGGAAGCGCTCGAAGACGGCCCACGCGACGGCGAGCACGTGCTCGCATCGCTGCGTCGGGCGAGCACCGAGCCGGTGCAACGGTTCTTCGACGGCCTCCGGGCCCAGCAGTACGACGGGCACCTCGAAGCCTCGACGGCGGTCCGGATCGCGAACCTGCTGCGCTACGCCGCCGGTGCGGTGCCCCTCGGTGCCTATCAACTCGACCACGGCAAGGTCGGAACGCCGTCGGTCCTGGTCGAGGACCTGACCGCGGCGCTCACCCGGGGCATCGACGAGCTCACCCGCCCGATCGACGCCATCAAGCACCAGGCCAAGACCGTCACCGTGGGGATCTCTCGCACCGACGAGTCGTTGCTCGAGGTGGCGCTGGTCCGCTCCGTGCTCGACGCCGGTGCGTCGCGTGACCGACTCACCTACGCGACCCTGCGCACCCTCGCCGATGTGTCGCCGGCCATCGAGTCCGTCGTCGGGCACACCCGGTACCGGATCGAGGGGAACGTCGAGGGGGACGGCGGTGCGACCATCACCGTCGTCGACCGGTCCGGCATCGCCCTCGACCTGCCGTTGCGCACCGAGGCCAACCCGGTACTCCGTGGCACCAAGCACCAGGTCGCTGCCGAGCAACTCGTCCTCGTGGGACGAGGGCGCAGCGACGGTCGGTCGATCGTGATCGTCCCCGAGGTCAAGGACAACGACACGACCGGGATCACGCTGCTCCACGTGCAGTTCGTCGACGCGCTCCCGGCGTCCACCGCCCGGGGTGTGCTCGCCGGCTACCGCCGTCGTCTCGCGGCCATCCGCGACGCGGTCACCGAGACCGAGCCGAGCTTCCGGGACGACCTGCTGGCGGAGATCCCGGTCGTCGACCTGCTCACCCTGCCGGTGAGCATGTTGGCCGACCGCTGGCGAACATGACGGTCATCGGTGTCGGGATCGACCTCGTCGACGTCGAGCGATTCCGGGTGTCGTTGACGCGGACGCCGTCGATGATCGAGCGGATGTTCACCGAGGGAGAACGGGAGTACGCGTTGTCGGCCCTCGACCCCACCGAACGACTGGCGGTCCGCTTCGCCGCCAAGGAAGCGGTCATGAAGGCCATGGGCGTCGGCCTCGGAGCGTTCGGCTTCCACGATGTGGAGGTGCTCCGCGACGAGAGCGGCCGTCCGACCCTCGGCGTGTATCGCCGCGCGCTCGCCCTCGCGGGGGAGCGACAGATCGGTGCCTGGCAGATCAGCCTGACGCACACGGCGACGTCGGCGGGCGCGTTCGTCGTCGCGAGCGCCCCGGTCACGGTGGGTGTCGAGCGGTGAAGCCGGTCGTGCGTGTCGCCGAGATGACGGCGATCGACGCCGAGTCCGACACCCCCGTCGACGTGCTGATCGAACGTGCCGGCCGGGCCACGGCCCGGGCCGCGCTCGCGTTGCTGGGCGGCCAGTACGGCCGTCGGGTCGTGGTCCTGCACGGCACGGGAAACAACGGCGCCGACGGCCGGGTCGCCGGTCGCATCCTCGCCGGCAAAGGTGTCCGCGTCATGGAGATCGACCTGGCGACCGCCCCGGCGGTGCTGCCGGAGTGTGACCTCGTGATCGACGCCGCGGTCGGCACCGGATGTACGCGGGCCTTCGTCGCACCCGATCCTGGTGCCGCCGCCGTGCTCGCCGTCGACATCCCGTCCGGGCTGCACGGCGACACCGGTCGCGCCATGGGGCGGCCCATGCGAGCCGATGTGACCGTCACGTTCGCGGCGTACAAGCCCGGTCTGGTGCTGGGCGACGGACCCCGCTTCGCCGGCCAGGTCCGCGTGGCCGACATCGGCCTCGACGTGCAGCGGTCGACGATCGACCTCGTCGACGACGCCGGCTGCGCGGCACTCCTCCCGGGCCGGGACGCGTCGGCGCACAAGTGGCACCAGGCGGTCCTCGTGGTCGCCGGGAGTCCGGGGATGACGGGTGCGGCGTCGATGGCCGCGGCCGCGGCGCAACGCGCCGGAGCCGGCATGGTGCGCGTCGCCGCGCCGGGTGTCGATCAGTCGGCGGGGCAGGTCGGTCCGGTCGAAGCCGTGAGCACTGCAGTCGACGAGCGGACGTGGGCCGAAGCGTTGCTCGACGACCATGACCGCTTCCACGCGGTGGCCATCGGTCCGGGGCTCGGCACGTCGATGGTGACGCGCCACCAGGTGCGGCTCTTCGTCAGCCGGTCGTCCAAGCCGGTCGTCGTCGACGGTGACGGACTCACTGCGCTGGGCACCGACGTCGCCGAGGTCGTGGCCGATCGCACGGCGGAGACCGTCCTGACGCCCCACGACGGGGAGTTCGAGCGACTCACCGGAACCCGACCCGGCGACGACCGGTTGGGCCCCGCACAGGCGCTCGCCGTCCACGCCGGCGCCACGGTGTTGCTCAAGGGGCCGACGACCGTCATCGCCGCACCGAACGGCGCGATCCGGCTCGTCGACCGCGGTGATGCCCGACTGGCCACGGCCGGTACCGGAGACGTCCTGACGGGCGTCGTCGCCGCGATGCTCGCCGCCGGTCTCGACGGGTTCGACGCCGCCACGGTCGGTGCACACGTGCACGCCACCGCCGGGACCTTCGGCCCGCCCGTCGGGACCATCGCGTCGGATGTGATCGCCCATCTCCCCGATGCGCTGGCAGCGATCGGACGCAGCGCATGAGCGCGTCGACGGCGACGGTCGATCTCGCCGCGGTCGCGTCCAACGTCCGTCGGCTGGGCGCGGTGGCCGACGGGGCCGCGACGTGCGCGGTCGTGAAGGCCGACGGGTACGGGCACGGCAGCGTGCCCGTGGCCCGCGCCGCGCTCGACGCGGGGGCCACGTGGCTGGGCGTGGCGCAGGTCGACGAGGCCCGGACGCTTCGATCCGCCGGCATCGATGTGCCGATCCTGGTGCTGAGCGAGGTGGGAATGCACGAGATCGATGCTGCGCTGGCCATGCGACTCCACCTCGTCGTGTACCGGGCGGCGTCGATCGACGCGGTTGCGGCCCGCGCGGTCGCCGTGGGGGCACCTCCGGCCACGCTCCACCTCAAGGTCGACACGGGCATGCGACGCGTCGGGTGCGAACCGGCAGATGCGGTCGACCTCGCCCGACGGATCGTCGACCGCCCCGGTGTCTCCCTCGCCGGGACGATGACCCACCTCGCCTGTGCCGACGAGCCCGACCGGTCGACCACCGACCACCAACTCGACCGGTTCGAGCAGGTGCTGGATGCGCTCGTGGCGGCGGGGATCGATCCCGGGATCCGTCACGCTGCCAACTCGGCCGGGACCATCGCCCACCCGCGGTCCCGCTACGACCTGGTCCGCGTCGGCATCGCGCTCTACGGGATCCCGCCGGCCCCCGCACTGGCCGACGACATCGCGCTGACGCCGGCGCTGCGATGGTCCACGGCCGTGCGGCACGTGAAGCGTGTGGCCGCCGGCGAGTCGGTGTCGTACGGCCACCGCCACAGTTTCGGGTCCGACACCGTGGTCGCCACCGTTCCCGTCGGGTACGCCGACGGTGTCCGTCGTCGACTGGGCCTGGCCGGTGGGCAGGTGCTGATCGGCGGACACCGCCGTCGGATCGTGGGCGTCGTGACCATGGATCAACTGGTCGTCGACTGCGGTCCCGATACGGCGGTCGCCGTGGGTGACGAGGTGGTGCTCCTCGGGACACAGGGCGCGGAGACGATCGCGGCCGACGAGATGGCCGGGCTCCTCGACACGATCGGCTACGAGGTCGTCTGCGGCATCTCGGCCCGGGTCGAACGGCGCTACACGTGATCACCGACGTCGAGGGCGTCCGTGTCGGGCACTGGACCGATGCCGAGGCCATGACCGGCTGCACCGTGGTCCTGCTCCCGGAGGGCACCGTGGCCTCGGGCGAGGTCCGTGGCGGCGCTCCGGCGACGCGGGAGTTCGCGCTCCTCGACCCGACCAAGATGGTCCAGCGTCTCGACGCGGTGGTGCTCACCGGCGGGTCGGCGTTCGGTCTCGCCGCAGCCGACGGCGTGATGGCCGTGCTCGCCGAGCGGGGGCAGGGGTTCGAGACCGTGGGCGGACCCGTGCCGATCGTCGTCGGGTTGGGCCTGTTCGACCTCGCCGTCGGCGATGGCTCGGTGCGGCCGACAGCGGCCGACGGGCGCTTCGCAGCAGAAGCTGCGACGACAGCGCCGCCGGCGCTCGGTGCCGTCGGCGCCGGGACCGGCGCGACGGTCGCGAAATGGCGTGGTCCCGGACACCGTCGGCCAGGGGCGCTGGTGTCGGCGACCATCCGCTCCGGCGATGTCGTGGTCTCGGCGCTGGTCGCCCTCAACGCGTTCGGCGAGCCCGGAGCGACCCCGGCCGACGTACTCGACAGCACCACGGGCGACGCCTTCCAGAACACGACCATCGGCGTCGTCGCCACCAATGCCACCCTCGACAAGGTCGAGTGCCACCTCGCGGCGCAGTCGGCGCACGACGGTCTCGCCCGATCCGTCGCCCCGAGCCACACCGCGGCCGACGGCGACGCCTTCGTCGTGGCCGCCACCGGCCGGGTCGGGTGCGACGCGAACCTCGTGCGGACCATGGCCATCGCTGCGGTCGAGGAGGCGATCGCATCACTGCCCTCCGTCGTCGCCGACGAGGGTCGGCAGTAGTCTCCGCAGCCATGGGTCTTCGCGCGCGTACCGACGGTGTCGACGCGACCCGTGCGGTCGCGGCCGAGATCGCCGACCTGGTCGGACCCGGCGACGTCCTGCTGCTCGCCGGGGAGCTGGGGGCGGGCAAGACCGCGTTCACCCAGGGCCTGGGCCGTGCCCTCGGTGTCGAGGACCAGATCACCAGCCCGACGTTCACGCTCGCTCGGCACTACGAGGGGCGGGTGCCCCTGCACCACCTCGACGTGTACCGGTTCGAGCGGCTCTCCGAGATGGAAGACGTCGGGGTGTCCGAGCTGCTCGACAGCGGCGGGGTCCTCGTCATCGAATGGGGCGACGCGATCGCGACCGCGATGCCGGCCGACTTCCTCGAGGTCCGTTTCACGTACGGCGAGGGTGACGACGACCGCGAGCTCGAGTTCCGCTGTGTCGGCAGCCGCTGGTCGGCGCGCGAGCGTTCGCTCGCCGAGGCGCTCGCGACCTGGAAGGTGGCCTGATGCTCATCCTCGGCGTGACCACGGCGACCCAACAGGTCGGCTGCGCCATCGGCGGTCATGAGGGCGTGCTCGCCTCGGCCCACTCCGCGCGGGGCAAGCGGCATGCCGAGAACCTGGTGCCGTCGATCGACTTCGTGCGCAAGCAGGCGCGCGTCGAGATGAGCGAGCTCTCGGTCATCGCGGTCGACATCGGACCCGGACTGTTCACCGGCCTGCGGGTGGGCATCGCTGCCGCCAAGGCGATGGCGCACGCGTTGCGGGTCCCGATGGTCGGCATCTCGAGCCTCGACCTGCTGGCGTGGCCCGTCCGGCACACCACCCGTGAGATCGTGGCCGTGGTCGATGCACGTCGTGGCGAGGTCTTCCACGCGCGCTACCGACCGACGCCCGGTGGTGTGCAGCGCATCGCCGGGCCCGAGGTCTCGTCGCCGCAGGAGTTGCGGGCCGAGCTCCAGGCCAGCGACACCGACTACCTGGTGGTCGGCGACGGCGCGCTGCGCTACGCCGACGAGTGGGCCGACATGGTACGGGTCGAGGTCGCTGAGCAGTACCTGGCCCACCCCAACGCGTCGTCCCTCGTCCAACTGGCCCACGCCAGAGCACTCCGCGAAGACTTCGTGCAACCGTGGGAGCTCGAGCCGTTGTATCTGCGGCCGCCCGACGCCGAGATCAACTGGGCGACGCGAGAAGGTTCGGGATGATGGTCATGGAACGTCGAGGGCCGCGCACCGAGCACCTGCCGATCGAGATCGAGCCGATGCGGCGTCGTCATCTCCGAGGCGTCCTGCGTATCGAACAGGCGGTCAACCCGCGCCCGTGGTCGTTGAGCCTCTTCTCCTCCGAGCTGCGGTACCGCGATTCTCGTGTCTATCTGGTCGCCCGGTCGGGCACGGAGCTCGTGGGCTTCGCCGGGCTGATGCTCGTCGCCGGCGACGGGCACATCACCAACGTCGGCGTCGACGAGTCACATCGTCGCCAGGCCATCGCCACCCGGCTGGTGCTCGAGCTCGCGCGCCGGGCGCTGGGGGAGGGGGCCGAGGCGCTCACCCTCGAGGTCCGGGTGTCGAACGAGGCGGCGCAAGGGCTCTACCGCCGATTCGGCTTCGTCCCGGCCGGCGTCCGCAAGGCCTACTACCCGCCCGCCGACCCTCGGACGAACGCCATGGCTCCGGCGAGCGGTTCGGGATCCTTCGCGGCGGAGCACGAGGACGCCCTGATCATGTGGGCCAACGACATCGACACACCCGCGTACCGAGCGCGACTCTTCGAGATCGAAGCGTCCCTCCCCTCGGTGGACCCCGGAGAGCACGACTGATGCAGTTCCCCGACGCGCACATCATCCTCGGGATCGAGAGCTCGTGCGACGAGACGGCTGCGGCCGTGGTCCGCGACGGGCGCACCGTCTTGTCGTCGGTGATCTCGTCGCAGATCGACCTCCATGCCCGCTACGGCGGGGTGGTGCCCGAGATCGCGTCGCGGGCCCATGTGGAGATGCTCAACCCGGTCCTCGCCGAGGCGATGGTCCAGGCCGGTGTGTCGGCGGACGACATCGACGCGGTCGCGTGCACGTCGGGCCCCGGCCTCGTCGGGTCGCTGCTCGTCGGGGTCTCCGCCGCCAAGGCCCTCGCGCTGGTGTGGGACGTCCCGTTCGTCGCGGTCAACCACCTCGAGGCGCACCTGTACGCCTCGATGCTCGAGGATCCGACGTTCGAGCTCCCTGTCGTCGTCCTGTTGGTCTCCGGTGGTCACACGATGATCGTCCACTGGGAGGACCACGGTCGCTACAACGTGCTCGGCGGCACCATCGACGACGCCGCGGGCGAGGCCTACGACAAGGTTGCCCGCTACCTGGGGCTGGGTTACCCCGGTGGCCCGGTCATCGACCGCATCGCCATGGACGGCGACGGCACGGCCATCCGATTCCCCCGAGCGCTGGCCGACCGCCCGTACGACTTCTCGTTCTCGGGACTGAAGACGGCGGTGGTCAACCACGCCCGCAAGAACCCCGATGCCACGACCGAGGACGTCGCGGCGTCGTTCCAGGAGGCCGTGGTCGACG